>JANYAJ010000404.1 GCA_025361385.1 Nitrospira sp. | reverse complement strand
CGTCAGGTCACGTGCGGACTTCTTGAAGTGGTGGCGGGCTGCCGCTTCCGCTCCGTAGACACCCTGTCCCCATTCGGCGACGTTGAGGTACAGTTCGAGAATACGTTCCTTCGTGAGCTGCTGTTCGAGAGAGCGGGTGATCAAGGCTTCCCGGGCCTTTCGAAACAAGGACCGTTCGGAGGAGAGATAGAGATTTTTGGCCAGTTGCTGGGTAATGGTGCTCCCGCCGCGTTTGAGTTCACCCGCCTCGAGGTTATATTTGGCGGCCTCTTTGATCCCTTCCCAGTCGAATCCTTCGTGGGTGAAGAACGCCGCATCTTCCGCTCCCACGACCGCTTGGCGGAGCGAGGGAGCGATGCGAGAGAGCGGCACCCATACCCAATGGCGTTTGGCACTGTGGCCTTGTGCTTCGGCTTGGGCCTGTCGTGCTTCCATGAGTGCCGTCACGGGTGGATTGGTCGTGCGTAAGATCGAGACGTTTGGCATGGTGAGCAGCCAGAGAAATAGGACCGCCCCGATCGGGAGGCAGAGCCCGAGAATCAGGAAGACCTTCATGCGGGAGCGGGATTGTTTGGTTGACTTCCTCATAGTCTGATGCGTATGAAGGGGAGGAGGCGAGAGGGCAGGACCAAGGGCGCTGATCTGAGCCTTGCATCGATCTCTTGTCTCTCGTCCCTTGCTCCTTGCTTATCTATGAGGGTGACCGTTGAAAATCTTGAATGCAGAGTTTATCAGAAGTTGTGCGGGGCCAGAACAGTTTCTGAAAGGTCAGCTGCCTGAAGTCGCCTTCATCGGGCGGTCGAACGTCGGGAAATCCTCGCTCATCAACTCTCTCTTGCAGCGCAAAGGGCTGGCCAAGGTGAGCCGCACGCCGGGAAAGACCCGCTTGGTCAATCTTTTCCAGGTGACCAGCGACGACCCAGGGTTGGCGCGGTTCGTGTTGGTGGACTTGCCTGGATATGGGTACGCGAGGGTGTCGAAAGCGTTGCGGGCTGAGTGGGCGCCGTTGATCGAGCAGTATCTCAACGGCAGCGAGCAACTCAGCGCGGTGGTCGTTTTGGTCGAATGCCGGGTGTTGAGCGAACAGGATCGTGAAACCATCGCATGGCTCTTGTCCGTCGGACGACCGCCCATCGTCGTGGCAACGAAAGTCGACAAGTTGAAAATGAGTGAGCGAGTCAGTGCATTGCGTCGGCTTCAGGAAGGGCTGGGATTGGATGAAGGAGGGACAATCATTCCTTACTCGTCGTCGACGGGCGAGGGGCGGGACCGGTTGTGGTCGGCCCTGAAGGAGCAGCTTCAAACTTGATCTCGATATAGGCCTTGTTCTTGAGGTCAGCGAGCCAGGACTGGAAGACATCCTCGCTTTTCTGCTGGAAGACGAGCCCCTGGATTTCAATGCGGACTTCCTCGTAGGGGCGGAACTGCTTGGGCTTTTTGTCCTCCAACCGCACGACTTGAAAGCCTTCCGAGGTTTCAATCACATCCGAGATGCCGCCTGGTACAAGCTTCGCGATGGCCCGTTCGATTCCCGGTAAGAGCTCTCCCTGCCGCACGAGGCCGATGCGCCCTCCGCGCGAGGCGTTCGGGCCGTCTGAATACTGCAGTGCCAGATCTTCGAAGGACTCCCCCTGCTTCAGCCGTTTCATCACGTCACGAACTTTTTCCTTGGCATCAGCCGTATCGTCCGGTGACCGGGGGAGGATGAGAATCTGGCTGAGGGTATATTCCTCCGGGAGCGCAAATCGATCGCGGTGCTCCTGGAAGTATCGTTTCATGTCGGAGTCTGCCACCATCACCCCGCTTCGCACTTCGCGATCGACGACTTTGAGCAAGGTTAGCTGTTCCCGGACATTTTTCATGTTTGCCGGGTTCGTCTCGTCGATCGTTTCCCCCTGTTGTTTCATATTCTGGACCGCTTGTCGGACTTCCTGATCGGTGACTTCGATGCTTCTGGTCTTGGCTTCTTGAAGTTGCAGCTTGCGCTCGATCATCGATGTCAGCGCCATGTATTCCGCGGTCTTGAGTCGCCGCGCGAGCATGTCGCCGCGAAATTCTTTCTGCATCCGTTCCCGCTCGGGGGTCAGCTCCCGTTTCATATCGGATAGCATGATGAGGTCTGAGTTGACGATCGCAATGATCCGATCTTCCACCTGCGCGGCCGAAAGACGGGACGCCTGTGCGATCAGTGCAAACGCGAAGAAGACCGTGAGTCGTAACCAGTTTAGTGCCATCGTGATGAACGGACGGAACGCGATCATGGATAGGGGGCTCGCCCTGTTGTGCCGTCGAGATATCGGCTCGCCGACGAGGTTTCGGGAGATTGTACACGATTTGCGGAGGACTTGAGGAGTCGGAATGAAGGCAATCTCGATCCGCGAGGCGTCAGTGCGTGCCGACGTCGTCGGCTACGTAGCGGGAGGCGTCGGCAAGGCGGATGATCGCCTTTGTGCGGATATCGGCGATCACATCGTCGAAACGTTTTCGCCGTTTTTCGTTGAGGAGTTCTTGTCGGAGCCGCTCTCGGACGGCCAAGTCCGCCTGAATAATTTCCTTATCGAGTGCCGTGACCATGACGAGGTAATAGCCGGCATCCGTCTTGACCGGCGCACTGACCATTCCTGGCTTCAGCGTATGCACAACCGCGTCGACTTCCGGGATGAGCAAGTCCTTGTGATAGGGGCCGAGATCGCCCCCTTTGGCTTTCGTCTTGTTGTCGAGGGAATAGCGTTGCGCAAATTTGGCGAAGTCGCCGCCTTGGTTGATCTGCTTTTCGAGATCTTTTGCGGCGGGAAAATGAGGCAGCAGCATCTGCGACACTTGTACTTTCAGTGGACTCAGAAGTTCGTGGGCATGCTTCTCGTAGAAGGCTTCCAACTCTTCCTTTGAGAGTTCTATTTTGGCCTTGATGCGATCTTTGAGGAGTTCGTCGAGAATCAGTTGCTCCCGATAGCGTTGCGCGCGATGGCGTATGGCATCGTTCTGGTCGAGTCCCTGTTTGCGCGCCTCCTGCATGAGCAGTTCGCGGGTGATGAGTTCATCGAGGAAGCGGCGTTTCCCTCCGTCTTTCTCGTACCGCGCCCTGGTCGCCTCGGCCAGTTCTCCCCAGCGG
>JANYAJ010000281.1 GCA_025361385.1 Nitrospira sp. | reverse complement strand
TGAGAGCCTGTGATTCGAAACAGATTTGATGAGTCGGATATGGGGCCAAAAGAAGAGGCCCGCCGAAGCGGGCCTCTATTATTCCAGCCGGAGTGAATGGGTATCGATTAGCCGACCGTGACCTCGATCGCTTTCGGTTTGACCTTTTCGGACTTAGGCAGCTTGAGATTCAAGACTCCGTCCTTGAACTCGGCCTTCACGTTCGCCTCATCGACGAGATCTGGCAAGGTGAAACTCCGAACGAAGCTCCCGTAGGACCGCTCGACCCGATGGTATTTCTTCCCCTTCTCTTCTTTTTCAAACTTACGCTCGCCCTGGATGGTGAGCACACCATCTTCCAGCGTCACCTTCACATCCTCTTTCTTCACGTCAGGAATCTCCGCCTTGATCTGGTACTCTCCGTCCGTTTCGCTGACATCGACGGATGGCGCCCAGTCGGCGACGACTATCGCCTCCTTGCCGTTCGTCTGCGGCGGAGCCGGACGGTTGTACATTCGATGTAACCGATTCGACATCTCTTCAAGTTCACGAAACGGATCCCACCGTACGAGTGTCATAGCAGACCTCCCTCTTATGTATGTGGACTGTCTCAGAATGACTCTGTGCGCGCCGTTCGTCTCTCTGAAAGGAGAGATAACTCAGGCTGCCGCAGAGTCAAGGGGAAGGAGGTTAGCGTTCGCCGATGGGGATATAGGTTCGATTGTGCTCGCCTGAGTAGATTTGATCCGGTCGGTAGAGCTTATTTTCCTTCAGCTGTTCCAACCAATGGGCCAACCATCCTGAGACCCGAGCCATCGCGAATAGCGGTGTGAAGAGGTCGGTCTCGATGCCCATTTTTTCATAGACGATTCCGGAGTAGAAGTCGACATTGGGGTAGATTCCCTTCCCTTTCAGGAGTTCTTCCGCGACTCGTTCCACCTCTAATGCAACCTCATACAACGGTGAACTGCCACATTCCTTGAAGAGGCGTTCACAGAGCGTCTGTAGGATTGTCGCCCGGGGATCTTTCACCTTGTACACACGGTGGCCGAAGCCCATCAGTTTCTGTTTCGCACCGCCCCGTTCTTCAAGGTACGAGCGAACCTTCCCTGGTTCGCCAATCTGCTTCAGCATCTGCACAACTTCTTCATTGGCTCCGCCATGCAACGGCCCCTTCAGGGCCCCAATCGAGGAGGCGACGACCGTATAGGGGTCGGCCAGCGTCGAAGCCGTGACCATGCCGGTGAACGTTGAAGCATTCATCGTGTGTTCCGCATGGAGGATCAGGCAATCGTCGAAAATATCGGCCCAGAGAGGAAGTGGCTCCTTCTCCGTCATCATATAGAGGAAGTTTTCGGAAAAGCCGAGATCGTCGCGCGGTGGGATATAGTCGTTTCCATGCCGAAGACGCGCCCACGCTGCAACGATCGTGGGCAATTTGGCCACAAGTCTGACTGCCGACCAGTAGTTGTTCTCGATGTCCTTCACGTTCCTGCCAGGATAAAACATCCCCAAGGCAGCAACGGCTGCTTGCAAGGCATCCATGGGATGGCCCTGTTCCGGCAAGCATTTCAGTAAGTCGACGATCTTGAACTTAACGCGGCGGTGATGGACGATATCTTCCTGCCATCGCGCGAGCTCCAGCTCAGTGGGCAGGTGACCGAAGAGCAACAGATAGGTGGTTTCGAGATAGGAGGATCGAAGGCACAGTTCTTCAACACGAATGCCGCGATATTCCAACACACCGCGTTGGCCGTCTACATCGCTGATCGCGGATTTGGCTGCAGGGACGCCGGCGAGCCCCGGCATGAAATCATGAGGCATAATTATGCTCCTTCACCTAAGTCGCAAGAGAGATGACGAGTCGAACCAGTTTATCATGTTTGGTCTGACGTGACCTTGAAATGGCTTCTACCTGTTGGCATACTGCATTCACCAGCTATTCATAAAGGGGAAACGCCCGATGTCCTTACGGATCATGTTGTTCGTCGGATGTATTGCCCTCCTGCTGGGATACCTCGTGCCCCGGTTCACACCGATGACGACGTCACAAGAGTGGTCGATTTCGCCGACAGGTACGAGCGCCATGAGCCACGAAGGCATTGTCTCTACCTCTCTTGCGATGTCCAGCCTGGTCCATCCAGGTGTGATCGATTCACATGAGAAAGTGGATATACCGAGGAGGTAAGCGATGACTCCGAGGCTGTCGTTACTGCTCGCGCTCTCCTGCCTGATTGGTGTGGGGACAGCCTCCTTGGCCCGGGCTGACGGCGAAGTTCTGCTGTTTGCCGTCGTGAAAGAGGTACCGAAAGACAAGGCACGGATATCGGCGAGAGTCTCCATGAGTGACGCGGTTTCGGATCTCAAGCTACTGGCGTCGGAGACGATTCTGAATAATCTGATTTGGAAAAAGCTCGA
>JANYAJ010000354.1 GCA_025361385.1 Nitrospira sp. | reverse complement strand
CCCAGCAGAGCAAAGAGCAGCACGATCACGGAAAAATCACGGCTGGCGACGTTCTTGAGCATGAAGTCCGACCAGGCAGCCTGCACCGATGTCTTCCAGGCACTCGCGGCTTTAATCTTCTGTGCGCGAGTGACAAGCCAGAACGAGAGTCCATTGCCAAGAACTGCAGCCGCACCGAGGACAAGAGGAACCCACGCGCCTTCGCTCCCCGCCACGCGCAGATATGAGCCCACCGCGATGCCGGCAAAGATCGCCATATGCACGACATTGTCCATCGCAATATCGAGCCAGGCTCCAAAGGGCGATTCGGTAAACGTCAATCGCGCGACTTCTCCATCGCAGCAATCGATGATCGCGGCCAATTGAAACAGCAGCGCAGCAATAATGCCGGCGCTGTACGTTCCGACGCCAAAGCCGACAGCGGCGACCAATCCCACCAGCGCCGCCAGCATCGTAATTGGATTCGGCGAGAGGCCCAGGGCGAGGAAGATACGGGTGAACCAGCGGGAGACCTTCCGATTGAAGAACCGGTCGACGAAACCCTCAAACTCGCCCTTGAGAGAGTTGAACAGCTGTGTCTCGGCCGCCTTCACATCGGCGGCATCGCGCACGTCCTGATACCAATGAGCACGGTTCGTTTCCGTAGACAATACCCGTACATGTCCATCCACCGCAGCCCGTTCGAGCCATCGGCGAATCGGCATCCTGCCGGTTTCCACGCCGGTGCGGCTGGCACTGCTCATAAAATTGGCCGGAAGCACCACCAGATCCGTGGCCACCAGCCTTGCGTCGTCCTGTCTGGTGGAGATCGAGAGAAGCCGGCCGTCCTGCGCCTTCACACGCACACCCGGCCGTTGTGGCTGTCGATCTCGTTCACGATCGGCTCGTGCTACGAGGATCGCCTGGCCCTCCTGCACTTCATGGCGCAGGCTTTCGATCAAGGGGCTCGCAAACACCCCCTGCACCGCAGAGAGGAGACAAAAACCATGCACTTCGGCCGCAAGCGCTTCCCAGGTGCGAGGATCGTCCAGGGGAAACTCACGAATCGGCATCCAGCGCACAGGGATCGTGACGCGCGGCCCTTTCCCCAACGCCTGCTTAAGCTGATCTTCCTCCGGCCCGACCAAAACCATGAGCTGCCGGATGCCGGCGCGCTGCAGCGTCAACACCGTCCGCTGAAACAGGCCGATCCCCACCACGCTGGTGAGCGGACCCACCTCATCGGCATAGAGACCAGCCGATTCGCCGAAAAGGTTTACCGAGGGCAAGAGAATCGCCGTGCTCAATCCCTGCACGTCGGCACGTCTTTGGATGAGGCTCTCACTCATAACTTCGCATCTCGTATCTCGTCGTTCGTATCTCGCAAGACCAGTCAGCGATTCACTAGGGACGCTTCACGAACGACGCACCTATAGTTTCGGCAACACGTCCCGTTCCGCTTTCTCCACATCTTCCAGGAAGTCGATTTCGGTCCAGGGGAGCCCCCCGATTTTTTCATGCCCGACTTTGACGTCGGCAAAGAACCCCACGAGCGCATCCTCATATTCCATCTGCCAGGCCTCGCGATCCACATGGGTCCTGAGGGAAGCCACCACATGGGGCGCATCGGCATGACGGACTTTGAGGAAGCCTACGCCTTCCCCCGCATAATCGTAGTGCAACGGCATTTGCTTGGTCAGCGCAATCACACGCCCACCTTCCACCACCACCATACATTCTTCTCCGGTCTGCTTAACGGTTTCGTCCATGAGCAACGCATTCGCGTAGGGGGATTGCACCAGGCGGCGCAAAATCTCCTGATGGAACAGGACATCCGCATCCATGACGATCGCATCGTCGTCCAGGGCCGTCCGCGCAATCCAGAGCGAAGAAATGCTGCCTCGGTGAAACGCCTCGTTGACGAGGAAGTTCACTCGCACATCGCAGGAATTCGCCGTCACCGCCGCGCGAATCATCTCCTGCTTGTACCCCACGACGATGTCGGCGCACTGAATGCCGACGCTCCGGAGGGACGTGAGATAGCGATGCAACAACGTCTGCCCGCCAATCTCGATGAGGCACTTCGGGCGATGTTGTGTCACCTGCCACAAACGCTTCCCGACCCCGGCTGCGAGGATGATGGCTTTCATGCTTTGCCGGAGATCCGTTCAAAAGCGTCGAGGAACCCGACGATCTGTGCCTCCGTCAGGACGCCCATGTTGGCCACGCGGAAGATCTGGCTCTCGAACTGGCCTTGGCCCGCGTAAATCACGTAGCCCTCTTTTTTGAGTTGATCGTGCAACGACTGATAGGTGATGCCCTCGGGGAGATGATAGGCCGTGATCGTGTTGGACTGTTTGTCGGGAGCCAGGAGCGGCTTCACGCCCAACTTCGTCATGCGATCCCGGATGAGCGTCGCGATCTTCTTGTATCGCTGAATCCGTTTGGCCACGCCTTCTTCCATCAGTTCATTCAAGGCCTCGTCGAACGCATAATAGATCTGCACGGCCGGCGTGAACGGAGTCGTCCCGGCGCCCTGGTTATCTACATATTGCGTGAGGCTGAGATAGATCGACCGCCTGGGGTAGCCACGCATCTTCTCTAAAAATCCCTTGCGTACGAGCACGAAGCCCAGGCCGGGGAATCCCTGAATACATTTGCCGGATGTGCCCGCCACCATATAGATGTGGGGCCTGGCGATATCCAGCGGCTCGCCTGCCAAGGCGCTGACCGCGTCCAGAATGAAGACCCGGTTCTGGCTGTCGACAACTTCCGCGACTTCCTTGACCGGGTTGATGAGGCCGGTGGTCGTCTCATGATGGACCATCGCCACCGCCTGCACCTCCGGATGTTGCCGGAGCGCCAAACGGAGACGTTCCGGATCCGGCTTCGTCGTCCAGTCGTATTTGAGTTCGGACACGCCCAGGCGATTGAGCCCGACCATCTGGGAAATGCGCTCGCCGTACACACCGTTGTTGAGCACCAACATCCGTTTGCCCTGCGGAAGCGATGACATGACGGCAGACTCGACCGCCGCCGTTCCCGACCCGGTCAGCACCACGGCGGCATAATCCGCCTCCGCCCCCGGCACAAAGAGTTTCAGCAGCTTGGCCTGAATCCCATGCAGGAGTTCGGTAAATTCAGACTCCCGATGGCAGATATCCGGTCGCAATAGCGCCTGCCGTACCCGCTCGCTCACGTTGACAGGCCCTGGATTCAGGAGAATCATATGTCCCTTCAGCTTTCAGTCATCAGCTTTCAGCCATCAGCCCATTCGGACGCTGACCGCTGACGGCTGAAGCCTGATCGCTATTGTATTGCGTTCATGAACCGCTTTGTTATGTCCGGCGGATCCAGCATTACCCGCCCGGCATCTTCTACCATCTCGTTAACTTTCACCAGCAACATGCTCGGCCCGTCTTTCTTCAGCATGTCTTTGAATTCGTAGACCAGGTCTTCCCGTTCCCGCACCCGTTCGACGTTCACATAACCGGCCGCCTTCGCCACCTTCTCCAACTGAACGACGTTGGAAATCGTCGGCTGATTGCCGGTTGTGCCGTAGACTTCGTTGTCGAACACCACATGAATGAAGTTCTTCGGCTTAAGTGCGCCGATCGTAGCCAGAGTGCCCATGCCCATCAACACATTGCCGTCACCGTCAAAAATTATCACGTGTTTCTTCGGCTTGGCCAGCGCCACACCCAGCCCGATCGCCGCCGCTGAGCCCATGGACCCGATCATATAAAAATGGGTCGGACGATCGGCAATTTTCTGGGCCTCTCGCGAGGGGAATCCGTTACAAATGATCACCGGCTGATCGGTCAACTGCTCCATCAAAGCCGCCATGGCCATCGCCCGACTCTGCATCGTTCCTTGCTCCGGCCTCATGGGTGTAACCCTTTCACAACTCCTTTGGTGATCAAGAGCGCGACGGGAATGCGCTGCTTCATAAAGGTCTCCGCCAGCCATCTCAGATCCTCGACTGCCGTCTTTTCCGTCAGGGTACGATGGGGGATCTTCATGGTATCGAGGAACGGCTCCATCACTTCGCCCATGACCAGATGCTCCGGCGCATCCTTCCCGCCTTGCCCACGCCAGGACACAATCAGAATGCAGGGCTGCTGATAAATATAGTTCAGAGAAATCAGCGTATTCAGCGAGGTCCCGAGCCCGGAGTTCTGCATGAGCACCGCGGGAATCTTGCCCGCCATATAGGCTCCGGCTGCCATCGCCACCGCTTCGTCCTCCCTCACGGCCGGGGTATAGAGGCGCCGCTCCATCAACTCGGCAATAATGCCGCCCAAGATGGAATCAGGGACTCCCGTAAAGAAATCCACCCCGATATCTTGGAGTGCTTGGACAAACGCATCGCTTTCAATCATGTATCGCTTCCTCGCCGCTACGCACATGGAAAAACGCGCGCATTATAAGCTATGCCTCGGGGCATTCTCAACAAAACGGAGGGAGTTGCGCCATCGGATCGGCCATGGTAGCGTTCTGCTATGATCGCACGGCAGCAAAATCATGCGGGCAGACTCCTCGTTCTAGGGGGACTGCTGCTCTCTCTCGGCAGCCCCCTGCTCGCTCATGCCGTGCCGATGGTGAACGATCCGAACGGATCCCAGGGCATGCCCTGGGGGGTGGCCCTCACCGCAAGGCCGGACTTCGAAATCACCCAGCCAGGCCCGCATGTCAACGAATTCCAATTGAAGAACAGCGCACCGTCGTATGCCGGAGTCCCGGTCGACAGCGTCCGCTTCTTGGCGGTCGATGACCAATTTGCCCGTGTGACCATTCGTTATCAAGGCGACGATCGGCACAAACAGATCCTCACCTACCTCGAACAGCAGTTCGGTTCCCTGGAGCGCATCCCCGGGCAGATGATGCGAGGCCTCAATCAGCAATATACATGGCGCGGAGCCGACACAGAGATCAACCTGACGTATCACGCGAACACGGAGCGAGGATATCTCTTCATCGACAGCCGCACCCTCGCGCCTCGATTCAACGACCGCATTACGGATTCAGCGGAGTAACAGGATGCTGAAAAAGTCCGCCAATCAGGAAACGATGAACTATGAACGATTAGCGATGAACAAAGACACCACTTCGGCGTTCCGCGTTCATCACTCATCGTTCATCGCGCCGAGTCCAGCTATTCACTCGCGGCAACCTTGCTGGACGAAATTATTGAGCATCCTGATCCAAGTTTTCTGTGTCCTCACCCTGTCTGGCACTCTCGCCTTCGCCGTGCCGATGCTGAACGATCCGAACGGCTTCGAGGGCATCCCCTGGGGTGCGGCCTTCTCGGAAACCGACACCTTTGCCAAAATCGAAGATACCGGCCGTGCTCAAACCTATGAACTGAAAACCGGAACCCCTTCGCTTGGCCCAGCGAAAGTCGACTCCATGCGATTCCTAACAGTGGACGGAAAATTTGCCCGCGTCACCGTCCGCTACCAAGGCAAGGCGACCCACGATCAGATCCTGACCTATCTCCAATCCCGCTATGGCTCACTCGACCGCACACCGGGGCAATTTACCGGCGGCTCCGTCAAGTTTTACAGCTGGACAGGATTTGAGAGCGACATCAATCTTCGATACGAGATCGCCACAGATCGCGGTATCATCTTCTTCGAAAGCCAGGAACTCCGCCTCAAAATCACCGAAGGCAACTCCGCCACCGTGTTTTAACCTCTATCTCGCCTCATGCCAGCCAGCTTCTCAGTCCTCATCCTGGAAGCCAGACCCCGAACATAGCCTGTACTGCGATCCCTCTTGAGCGCCTTACTTCACTCCCCAAGACATGGAGTTGTCCCAATTTGCAGGATGCTCAAAAAGTTCGTCCGGCAAGGCCGCAGCCGATGAACGCACCGGAGGCGTAGCCCTTAGGCTACGTTGAGGATGCGTTCACGGCGAGAACGAAGCTGGCGGGCTTTTTCAGCATCCTGCAAGAAAACCCGCGCCAATTGAGCCTATACCCTCTTTCACCCCCCTTCTGGTGGGGCTCCAATCCCTCCTCTCTAGGTATGGTTGAAATCCTAGAATCCGGTATTCTGAAACTGTCGCGGGGAACAGAGGTGCCGCGGCGGAACCACTAAGGAGGCCCACGATGAAACCGAGTCATCCCGCAGTTCGAATCACACACCAGAAAGTCCATTCCCTCTTAGACCGGCGTTATGCCGAGCGGGTGGCTTTTCGCTGCCGAATCACCTACTCACGGGAAGAAGGCGCCAGGATCGTCACAGGAGAGGGAATCCTCAAGGACCTTTCCAAGACCGGTTGCAAGATCGTGGGGACGACAACGAGCCCTCTGGGAGGCAGCTTCACCTTGCACCTGCACCTAGAGGACGGACAAGCCCCCCTGCGCCTCATCGACGCCATCGTCTCCGGCATCGACAAAGGCACTTTCTCTGTCAGATTCCCCAGCCTGTCGCCAGCCGACCGAAAGCGGTTGCAAGACATTGTGTGGAAGAATATCAGCCTGTCGTCGGCACACGATCGACGGACAGCATTTCGGATTGTGTAAGAATCACCCGGACGTATGGAGGCATAGATGACGGCTCAGACGACCGCAATCCTCACCTCACAACCGAACTCAGCCGATCAATCCAATCGCCGGCACAGAAGCCGCACCCCGACGATCTTCACCTTGCTCTACTCCGGCATGAACTCCGGCCAGATGCTGATCGCCGACGGTGTCGTGACCAACCTCTCGGCAAAGGGGATCGGCATCCGCGGGAATCGCTCGGTCGCACTCGGCATGGAACTGTCACTGTTTGTCGACCTTCCCGGAGTGGAGGAGCCCCTCTGTATAGGCCAGAGCCGTGTTTCCTGGGTCGAGGGACGGCAATTTGGCGTGGAGCTGGGGGCCATGAAGTTGGAGGACATGAATCATCTTCGATTGTTCTTGTGGGATCACAACACCCCATCAAACAACCAAGACGGCAGCAACTGAATCCATCGCAGGAACCAGGAGGTGTCTCATGACACACAGACACGTCGCATCTGAGCGTAGACTTCAGTCTCTGGGGGAAACGGTCAATAGGAGGGAACGCTCACGAGCCCCGATGGAATGCAGCTTGATGTACTCGTCCCAAAACCGTTCGGGCGAGATCCTCATGGGCGATGGCAGGGTCACGGATCTTTCACATCTTGGACTCGGTATTCGCGGGAACACCGTCGTCATGCCGGGGATGGAACTGGCACTGTTCCTCTACCTCCTCGACGGGAAAGACCCGCTGTTCGTGATGGAGACGAAAGTCGCCTGGACCTCAGGCCTCCAATTTGGAGTCGAGATCATGGGCATGGGCCTACGGGAAGGCAACCGGCTCCGTCACTTCTTGTGCTCGACTCTTACACCTTCTGAGTAGGCCCATTGCCTGCAGTACGGAGCCCCTCATGGCAAAACGACGGCGGTCAGGAACAGACGTGACGACCCGTCTCCCGGATCAGACCACAGATCGCAGAGCCGCCCAGCGAGTGCCTGTTCAGCTCATCGTTCGCCTTTCAGCAACCGATCACTTCCAGCATGTCAGCCATGGCGTGGCCCTTGATCTGTCTGAACGCGGGTGCAAAATCTCCAGCACGGAGGCGTTGCCCATCGGAAGCCTCTGGGATCTCTACCTGACCATCCCTGGGACCTCCCGTCCGATTCTCATTTCTGAAGGTCGGGTCGTCCGGTCCGCGCAGCTCGAATGCGGAATCGAGTTTCTTCGCATCACGGCTCGAGAACGAACCAGACTACGCCACTTCCTCTGGAAACACATGAACCGCTCCACGCTCAGCGATGGCCTACCCTTGTTTGCTCTCGTTGACCGCTCACGCCCACAACGGCCACATCTCACCTCCCTCCCTTAGCCCCTGCGCCTGCTGAGCCGGTTCGTCATCTCGTCCTCATTTTATTCACTCTCACCTCAACGCCATCCTTTCTTGTCAGCGCGCCTCGCGCCATGTTATCGTCCGACAGTGAGTGAGTAATGACTCACTCACTGTCTGGAGATTCATGCGCCAACCCTCTCGAGCCCTACGCCCTTCCAGCAGAGAACGACAGGCCGGACTGATCGCCGCGGCTGCGTCGCTCTTTGCCGCCAAAGGGTTTAACGGCACCACGACAAAGGAAATCGCCAAGGCCGCGGGCGTCAGCGAGGCCCTGGTCTTCAAGTATTTCCCGACGAAGCGGGCGCTCTACGCCGCGATTCTGGCGGAAAAGGTCACGGTCAACGAACTGCTCGAAGCGGTGGAGGAGGCGGCCAACAAACGGGACGACCATCGCGTATTTACGATGATCGCGAGTTTTCGCATTCGCCCCGGTGTCGACTCGACACTCTTACGGCTCCTCTTGTTCAGTGCGCTGGAAGGGCACGAACTCTCCGACATGTTCTTCGGCAAGCACCACAAGGTCTTCTATGACCACCTCGCCGCGTACATTCGCACCCGCATCGACGATGGCGCGTTTCGGCCGCTCGATCCCCTCCTGACGGCCCGCGCATTCATCGGCATGGTCGTCCACCACCGTCTGCTCCATGAGATATTCGGAGTCCCGATGCATCAATCCCATGAAGACACCGTTGCCACCTACGTCGACCTCTTTCTCACCGGATTGATCAAGCCGCCAGCCGCCCGCACAACGCCGGGGAGGCGTTCCCGATGAATCGGCTCAAGCAACATCCGATCGTCACGCTCGGGGTCATTATCTTTTTTGCGCTCACGGCCCTCGTGGTGTTTCGCCTCAGCAGCGGCGCGAAGACCGACACCCGCAAGGCCCGGGCCATTACCGTCGCCACGGTGGCGCCGCTCAAGCAGGATCTCGACATTCGGCTCGCCTATACCGCCGACATCACCCCCAATCAGGCGGTCAATCTGTTCTCACGAGTCGACGGCTATATCGGCAAGATCTATGTCGACAAGGGCGACCTCGTCAAAACCAATCAGCTCTTGGTCGAGATCGACCACACGGACTATCAACATGCCGTCAACCAGGCTAAGGCCAACCTGTCAGCCGCCAGAGCGCGAGTCGCCCAGCAGGACGCGAGCGTCCGCAACACCACCCTCACGCTCAATCGGATGCAGGCGCTCATCAAAGACCAATTCGTCTCTCAACAAGATTTAGATAACGCCCAGGTCGCCTACGACGGGGCAGCCGCGTCTCTCGACTCGCTGCGCGCGCAAGTCCAGCAGATGGATGTCGCCCTAGCACAGGCCGAGACGAACCTGGCCTACTCCTACATCCGTGCACCGTTCGCCGGCTATGTGGCTGAACGCAACCTCGATCTCGGCGCCTATGTCAGCGGAGCCACTGCCGGCACCTCGACCACCTCCCGCGGTATCCTCACCCTCCATGAAATCCAAACGGTCCGCATTCTGATAGAGGTGGTCGAGAAAGATGTCCCGCTCATTCATCTGGGTCAAAAAGCAGAGGTCCGAGCCGAAGCCTATCCCGAACGCGTCTTCGAGGGCACGGTCACCCGTGTCGTACAGGCGCTGAACCGCGCCACCCGCACGATGACCGTCGAGGTGGATCTCCCGAACAAGGATCATGTCTTGAAGGGCGGCATGTTCGCCCGCGTCGAGGTCCTAGTCGGCAGCCATACAAACGCGTTACAGATCCCCATCGACGCAGTCAGCCGATTGGAAGATGCGCAATATGTCTATATTGTGCGCGACGGCAAGGCCCAGCGTGTCCCGGTAGAAATCGGCGTCCGGGAGGAGAACCGGGTCGAGATTACCAAAGGCTTGGACGGATCCGAGCAGGTGATCGTCTCCGGAAAAGACCTCGTGCATGACGGGACTCCGGTGCAAACACAGCCGAGCCCTCAGTCCTGAGTGCTGAGTCCTGAACGGAAATTGCCGATGTAGGCTGACGAGAAAGAATATTACAGGTACAACCAACATGATCTCAGCACTCAGCACCCAGCACTCAGCACTTCCAATATGTGGCTAACCCTCCTCGCACTGCGCAATCGTATCGGTATCCTGATGCTGTCTCTTGCCATGGTGCTCCTAGGCGCCACCTCCCTGCAGCGGCTGCCGGTCGATCTCTTTCCTCAGATTCAGGTGCCGGTGGCCTTCGTCGGCGTCATTTATAAAGGCGCCCCACCGCTCGACATCGAACAGAGCGTCGTCTATCCCATCGAGAAAGCTGTCAGTTCTGCATCGAACGTCGAGCATGTCGAGTCGTTTGCGAAACAGGGCATCGGCGCGGTGCAGATCTGGT
>JANYAJ010000304.1 GCA_025361385.1 Nitrospira sp. | reverse complement strand
ACCGAGGTGATGAGCATTCAGGATGCGGTGGCCAAGGGCGCGTTGGCCTTTTTTGGCGATAAATATGGGGAACAAGTAAGGGTGGTGACGGTCGAGTCGTTCAGCAAAGAACTCTGCGGCGGTACACATTGCCGGCAGACGGGTGATATTGGTCTGTTCAGAATTGAGTCCGAGACCGGTGTCGCGGCCGGGGTGCGCCGCATCGAAGCCCAGACCGGGAGCGGGGCGCTCGCGCACATGAAGCGACTGGAAATGGATATTCGAGAACTTGCGGACTTGCTCAAGGTCGGCCAGCCCGAGTTGGTCGCCAAAACTCGTAAGGTCATCACGCAGCTGAAAGATAAAGAACGTGAACTGGAAGAGCTGAAATTGAAAATGGCCAGTGGTTCAGCCGTCGAGTCTACGGCCAAAACGATCGCTGGTATCCAGGTGCATGTGCAACGAACGGACGGTCTGGATGTCAACGGGATGCGGGCGTTGGCCGATCAGTTGCGGGATAAGTTGAAGAGCGGTGTCGTGGCTCTCGGCGCTGCGAACGATGGTAAGGTGTCATTACTGGTCGTGGTCACGAAGGATCTGATCGCTCGATTGAAGGCGGGCGACCTCATCAAGGCGATGGCGGCGGAAGTCGGTGGAACCGGCGGCGGCAGGCCGGAGATGGCGCAAGCCGGCGGGAAAGATCCGGCCAAGCTGGATGCAGCGTTAGAAAATGTCTTTGGGCTGGTCGAACAGATGTTGGAGCGGTAGACTGATGGAGGATGGTAAACGAGTGCTCGCGCTCGATTACGGAACGGTGCGGATCGGCGTGGCCCTCAGCGATGAGTTGGGCTGGACCGCTCAACCACTGGAGACGCTCACACGGCGTACGTTGGATCGGGACATTGCGCATATCGCCTCCCTCGTAGGGACGTATGAAGTCAGGCAGGTGCTGTTGGGTTTTCCCCTTCAGTTGGATGGCCGCGAGGGTCCGGCGATCCAAGCGATGCGTGAGTTTCAGGCCCGATTAGAAGCGGGCGTATCCGTTCCCGTTATTTTGTGGGACGAACGCTTGACGACGAAGTCAGCCGAAGACCTCTTGATCGCGGCCGATGTCAGTCGGAAGAAGCGGAAGGGTGTGGTGGATCGCATCGCCGCATCGATTCTGCTCCAAAGTTACCTGGCGAGTCTTGAACCGGAACCGAAGAGGGAGCCGGAAGCATGGGCGGATGGGTCTTCGGAGCCAGAAACGGTAGAACCACCTCATGAATCTACGGATCGTGGTCGGACTTCTGCTGGTCGCAATGGTCGGACTTGGCGTCGCGGCCTATCAGACGATTCGTTGGGCTGAAGGCCCGGTCATTCCTGCGCAGGAGCGCCCTCCTTCAAAAATCATCGTCATTCCGGATGGCTCGACGTTCCAATTTGTGGCGTCGCTGCTCGAGCGCGAACGCTTGATCAGGAGCCATTCGGCCTTTGTGCTCCTTGGAAAGTCGCAGTCTGTCGAGCGAAAAGTGCATGCGGGCGAGTACGAGCTGAGCCCCGCCATGACGCCGTCCGAGATCCTTTCCAAACTGCTCAGCGGTCAGGTGGTGCTTCACTCGATTACGATTCCCGAAGGGCTGACTCTCATCCAAATCGCCGACCTAATCTCGCAGCAGGGCGTGACGGATCGCGCAGAGTTTATCCGGCTTACGAAAGATCGGGCATTCATTGCATCGCTTGGCATTAAGGCCGAGACCTTGGAGGGGTATCTCTACCCCAATACCTATAAGTTTCCTCGCACCGTGAAGGCGCGTGAGGTCTTAGTGGCGATGGTCGAGCAGCTACGGCAGGTGGTTGGGCCGGATCTACTTGTGCGGATGCAGGAACTTAAGATGACGATGCATGAAGTGTTGACGCTTGCGTCCGTCATTGAAAAGGAGACCGGGGCTGGCGGCGAGCGACCGGAGATCTCGGCGGTGTTTCACAACCGTCTGAAGAAGCATATCCCGTTACAGAGCGATCCGACCGTCATTTATGGCTTGCCGGCATTCGACGGAAACTTGCACAAGAAAGACTTGTCGAATCTCAGTCCCTACAACACCTATCGGGTCCGGGGGTTACCGCCTGGACCGATCGCCAACCCAGGCATTCAGGCGATTCGCGCGACACTCTATCCGTCCGATTCACATTCCTTGTATTTTGTCTCGCGCAATGACGGGACGCACCAATTCTCTGCGACATTGGTTGAACATAACGAGGCAGTGGAGAAGTACCAAAAGCGGCCGTTTCGGCGGGCGTCCCTCCCACGAATGTAATCGGTAGTCCTGCTTTTCCGTGCGATTCCCTCTTCATCTCTGATCCAGGACTTGCTATAAGAATGACATGATGAAGACACAAGACTGGAATCTTCCGGCGTTGATTGACCATACCGTGTTGCGTCCTGACGCGACGAAGGCCGACGTACTGCGGCTCTGTCAGGAGGCGAGGGAGTTCGGCTTCATCGTGATCTTTGTGCCGCCCTGTTATATCAATGAGGCGGTCGAGGCAGTGGCCGGTACGACGATTCACGTCGGTATTCCTGTCGGATTCCCGTTGGGTGGCCATACGACGGCTACGAAGGTTGCGGAGGCTATTGAAGGCGTCGCACGCGGGGCCACAGTGCTCGATATGGTGATTAACGTGAGCCGACTCAAATCCGGTGACTACGATCTTGTCAGGGGAGATATGGCTGAGGTCGTGCAAGCGACCAAGGGGATCGAGCATAAAGTCATTCTAGAAACCTGCTGCCTGACGCGAGAGGAAAAGATTATTGCCTGCCGTTTGGCCGTGGAAGCGGGGATGGACTATGTGAAGACCTCGACGGGGTTCGCTTCTGCAGGCGCGACGGTGGAAGATGTCAGACTGATGAAAGACACGGTGGCTGGTCGTGCCAAGGTCAAAGCGTCCGGCGGAATTCGAGATTGGAAGACCACGTTGGCGATGCTAGAGGCCGGTGCGGATCGGATCGGGACCAGCGCGAGCCTCAGGATTCTTGAGGAGTGGAAGGTGTCTGCGGAGATGCGGCGCGAGTAGAGGATCCGGTTTGTACTCAAGCCTGGGCAAGGACTTCCGATAGAGTACTGCTATGGCAGTTCCTCGATCGCCCAGAATTCCCTTCCGTTGCGCGGTGGAGTTTACCCACGAAGAAGGCGTGACAGGATCCGGGACTCTTTTTAATTTGTCCCTCGGGGGCTGCGCTGTCCAAAGCGACACGCCTGTATCCGATAACATGCTGGTGACACTTCGTCTCGCTTCCTCCGAAGGCAGCATTCCCATTAGTATTGAAATGGGTCGTGTACGATGGGCGACAACCCAAGAGTTCGGGGTAGAGTTTTTGATCGTACTGGGACCTGAACGTGAAAAGCTGGATGGATTTCTCCGGACTGTTATCGCGAAGCCTGCGTCAACGACCCCGATGCCTTCCCAAGCTGCATGAATCCACAACAGCCTGTTCGCTCTCCTGCTCATCTGCTATAGTGCGCCCATGATTACTCGCGTGATTGTATTGGGCATTGATGGATTGGGCGTCGGGGCTTTGCCCGATGCGGCGGAGTACGGCGATGCCGGGTCCAATACGTTGGCTCACCTAGCCGATGCCGTGGGGGGGCTCAACGTCCCCACGCTCGAAGCGCTCGGGCTTGGCCACATCACGGAGATCAAAGGTGTGCGGGTGATGGGGCAGCCTGAGGGATCGTTCGGTCGGCTCGGGTTTCTCTCCAAGGGCGTGGATTCCATGGTTGGCTATTGGGAAATGGCCGGCTATGTGACAGAGAATGCCGGGCCGCTCTATCCTGACGGATTTCCCCCTGACATGGTGTCGGTGATTGAGCAGGCCTTTGGCCGTAAGAGTATTGGCAATCGCCGCTCGTCTGGAGCAGCCATGCTGCGCGAATATGAAGCCGAACATTTGTCGTCTGGCGCATTGATCGTCTGGACAGATGGCCGGCGGACCTGCCATGTGGCGGCGCATGAGAATGCGATGCGGCGGGATGAGTTTTTTCAGCGCTGCCGGGATGCGAGAAAAGTACTCAAGGATCCCTGGGGAGTGTGGCGTGTATCGGCCCATCCTCTCGTGGGCGATGCCGGTGCGGTACAGTTCAGCCCACAACCCCGTGAGTTTGTGCTTGAGCCACCAGGGACGACCATGTTCGATGTCCTCAACCGTGCGAGCCAGATCCTGGTTGGGGTCGGCAACGTCGACGATCTGTTTAGTGGCCGTGGGCTGACTCGTTCCGTTCCCGTTGGGCATTGGACGGCGTTACTTGACGAAGTGACAGGGATGTTGAAAACCGTTCCCCGTGGATTGATTGTGGCCGGGCTTGATGTGCTGGAATCGGATGCGGCACAGTCGGCCGCGGCCCTCCATGACTTTGATCGACGGCTGTCTGAGTTATTGGAACAACTTCGTCCAGGCGACCTGCTCGTGCTGACGGGCGATCATGGGCGGGATATCACAAAGGCGGATCAGGTCCCGACACGGGAATATGTTCCTCTTTTGGCGACTGGGCCGAAGTTGGCACAGGGTGTCAATCTTGGTGTCAGATCGTCTGCTGCCGATTTGGGCCATACCATTCTGGAAGCCTTGCAGGGGGATCAACTTCCTGTGGGTGAGAGTTTTCTCGATGCGCTCCGCGCTGGGTAGTGCATGTGGCGTCACACGTAGTAAAGGACGCAAGCTGGTGACAGACGATGGCATATGAGCAAAAACTAAAGGAATTGCATCTGGAGTTGCCGCTACCACCGCACCCGTTGGCAACCTATATTCCGGCAGTCCGGGCCGGAGATCTGTTGTTCTTATCCGGCGTCCTTCCCATGCGAGACGGGCAGTTGGCGTTTTCCGGGAAGCTCGGTCGCGATCTGACGGTTGAGCAGGGGATGGAGGCTGCCAGGCTCGCGCTCCTGAATGCGCTGGCGATTGCCAAGCAGGAACTCGGGACGTTGGACCGTATTACGCGTGTGGTGAAGGTTGTCGGTCATGTGGCGTCGGCGGATGGATTCGTCCAGCAACCTCAAGTCCTCAATGGGGCATCGGACTTATTGGTTGCCATCTTTGGTGAGGCCGGTCGTCATGCGCGCGTCGCGGTGGGGGCGGCTGAGTTGCCTCGCGGGGCTTCCGTCGAAATCGAAGTGATTTTCTCCGTCTCTTGATAGCGCGTCTGCACTGGTCAGGAATGCCCAACTAGTACGGGTTTGTCGGCTTGACTCTCCAAAAAACCGCTTGCTATAGTTCCTTCAGTTCTTCATTTTTCATGGTCACCACGATGTACCTCTTCTGAGCTTGGCGCGAGGGGTTCTCGTGCCACATGCAGAATGACCGTACCTTTTTCTTGCCTGACAGGAGTCTATCCATGAATGCGTTCGTGATGAGCGTGAGTACGATGACCTTGTGGGCGAGTCTCAGCGTGGCCGTGTTTGCGGCGGCTCCTGCTGCGGTCGAACTCCATCCGTCAACAGCGGTTCCTGGCGCCACCCTGTCGATTGGCGGGACGGGGTTCGGTGCATTTCGATCTGTGCAAGTGAATCGTGTGACTGTTGGAGGGGTTCCTGCGTTGATTCAGCGATGGGAGTCCGATCTGATCGAGGTCAAGGTGCCCTTTCAGGCGCAATCCGGTCCCGTTGAAGTCATGACCGGAAAGAAGAAATTGTCTGCCGGAATCTTGACCGTGATGCAGCCAACGATTTCCGCCGTGACACCGGCAGAGATCGAACCGGGCCATACTGTGCAGATCACGGGCGCGCACTTCGGCACCACAGCCGGTCCCCGCGACCCTAATACCATGTTCGGCGTCAATGATGTGATGATCGGGGGTGTCATCGTCAGGCCACGCCGTTGGAAAGATGAGCTCATCGAAGTCGAGGTTCCCACGAACGCGGCGTCGGGCGATGTGGTAGTTCGATTGGCGTCATCCGACCCTTTGCCTGACGGGTCTTGCTGCGCTCCAGTTCAATATAAAGTGAGTAATGCCGTTCCGCTGAAGCTGATTCCCAGTATTCGTGTCGATCCTCTGAGCGGGCCGATCGGGACGAAGGTCGTCTTCTTTGGGCAAGGGTTCGGTGCAGTCAAAGCCGCCGGCGATAAAGTCACGTTCGGTGGACACCTAGCCACCATCGCCCAATGGTCGGACACCGCCATCGTCGTGCATCTTCCGATGGATGCCGAGACAGGACCGGTTGTTCTGACCCTGCAGGGGCGTGATCGAACTGTCGGGACCTTTACGGTTCACGTGCCGAAAGTCATCGCGGTGACGCCTCCCGCTGCTCCGATCGGTACGCTGCTCAGAATCAGCGGAGAACATTTCGGGTTTTACTCGGAAAGTGGATCGACTCCGTATGCCTTTACCGATTTTAATACGGGAGAAAATCGAGTCGACATCGGGGGAGTTCGCGCCGTCATCTATCGCTGGCAAGACGATCGTATCGACGTCTGGGTGCCCTTCAGCGCGCAGAGCGGGCCGGTCGTGATTTATCGCGGCGCGACGAAGCCGAACCAGGATGGTTCATGTTGTGCGACGAAGGAAGTCTTGAAGACTGAGGCAGGGGTCTTTACGCTCGTCACGCCGAAGATCGACTCCTTCAGCCCTCAAACAGGCGGACTCGATGAGCTGATTACGATAAAAGGATCCGGGTTCGGTTCGTTCCTGAAAACGGCTGAGCATGCCTACTTAGGCCTCAACCAGAGGGCCTACAAGCGACGAGAAGACATCGAAATAGATGAGAACGTCTCACGGACGGAAGTGCTATTTAGCAATGTGGCTGCCCAGGTTATGTCCTGGACGGATTCGGAGATTGTCGTGCGAGTGCCGCATCGGAATCTGTACGGCCTGGGGAAGCGCAACGAGTTCTTCAATGAGTTGGCAACCGGTCCGCTGATCGTGCGGCGCGGCTCCTGGGATGTGCAGCCTGATGGCATCTGTTGCACGCAGAAAAAATGGCTGACGTTGGAGGCTGGCACGTTCACGATTGAAGCCAAGGGCATGCCCGATCCCGGCTACTTCAATAACAACCGCCCTGACGCGAATACCAACCAGTGAGATACGAACTGCCAGGATCATGGCCGCGGTTCGTTCTCTCCCCTGTTGCTCATATGGCGGTTGCCATCACGTTTGTGGCATGGTTATGTGCGTCTTCCTCCTGGGCTGCTGACTCTCCTCTGACAATTACCTCTCAAGAGAGTCATACCGAAACCACGCTGATGGCGCTGTATTTTCGTACGCCTCAATTGGGGTGGGCTGTCGGGGCTGGCGGCACCATTTTGAAGACGTCTGACGGTGGGAAGCGGTGGAAGAAGATTGTGAGCGGGACCACGGCTACCCTTTCGGGGGTCTTCTTTGTGAACGAGAAGTTGGGATGGGCCGTCGGCGCCAATGGAACGATTCGCCAGACCCAGAACGGGGGCCATACCTGGCATGCGCAATTCGTGGATACGCAAGTATCGTTCTACGGCCTCTCGTTCGTGTCGCCCAACGAGGGGTGGGTGGTCGGTGGCAACGGCACCATTCTTCATACGACAGACGGCGGAGCCCATTGGAGCGATCAAGCGAGCAAGACGAACGCCGCCCTCTACGCCGTTCAATTTCTTACCGCGCAGCATGGGACGGCGGTTGGAGCGGTGGGGACTGTGTTGATGACGGATGATGGGGGAGCCACCTGGATTGCACAAGACATGCAGGGGGCTGTCACGCTATTTGATGTGTTTTTCTCTGATGCCTCGACGGGCTGGGTCGTCGGGAACGCCGGCGCCATCTTCCAAACGACCAATGGGGGCAATCAATGGATCGATCGCACGTTACCCTGCACCCTGACCTGTACGAAGCTGACAGATCTCTTACGTGTCCGCTTTACGGACCCTCAGAACGGATGGATTGTAGGGGAACGGGGCATGGTCTACCGGACCATCGATAGCGGATTTACCTGGATTGAGCAGGGTGCGATTGCCAAGGCCTCGCTGTTCGGTCTCTCGTTCTCAGATGGCATGCAGGGTTGGGCCGGGGGAGAAAACGGGACGATCGTTCGGTTGAGCATTGGCCGCTGACAGTCGTTCTTATCCCATCTCATCGAGTCGTGACTGGAGAATGCTGAGCGCGGCGATCGCGGCGGTCTCGGCTCGCAAGATTCGTGGCCCAAGGGTAAGCGGGATGAAGCCCTGCTCTTGTGCAAGACGTTGCTCCTCCGACGCCCATCCTCCCTCCGGTCCAATCAACAAAACAATCGGGCGCTGATGGTCCTGTGACAACGGAATGGTGGCGAGCGAAGGGCCGCTGGATCGTTCCGCGAGCATCGCCTTCAGCGGCGCCGTGGCATATTGTCGGCAGATATTTGACAGGTCAACGGGGTCTGCGATAGTGGGAATGGTCCATCGTTCTGACTGTTGTGCCGCGTCTCGCGCAATGCGTTCCCATCTGGATCGTTGATGCTCAAGGCGCTCCGGGTTGAGCTTGATGACACTGTGTGCGCTTTGGATGGGTACGATCGTATCGACTCCGAGCTCGGTTGCCTTCTGAATCACCCAGTCCATCTTGTCGCCTTTGATCAAGGCCTGTCCGAGCACGATCGGCGAGGTCTTGCGACCCGATTCGGTGTGTTGGTCGATGATGCGGCTGTCGATGGCCTGCGAGGAGACTTGGGTCACTTCTACGCGATAGCGGGTTCCGCATCCGTCGTTCAGGGTGAGCAGGGTGCCCGGGTGCAAGCGGAGACTATCGCGCAGATGATGGAGGAGATCACCGGTCATGCGGATCGTGGGGGGAGTGACGGCGTCAGGGGCGACGAAGAACGTGGACATAGTGCAGGTGCCGTGGCGATAACCGCCGGCGCTATTCGAAGAAGGTTTTCATTTTGTCGAAGAAGCCGTCGCCGTCTTCTTCCATCGTCATGCCGCTCTCTTTGGCAAACTCGGTGAGTAATTCTTTCTGGCGAGCGGTCAGCTTGGTGGGGATTTGGATCTTGATGACAAAGAGCTGGTCGCCGGTATTCTGGCTCTTGAGGCTGGGAATGCCCAGGCCTTTGAGGCGCAGAATCTTATCCTGTTGTGTACCGGCTGGAATCTTGATGATGGTATTGCCTTTGAGCGTGGGGACTTCGATTTTTCCTCCGAGCATGGCGGTGACGACATGAATAGGGACGTCGCAGAGAATGTCGTGCCCTTGGCGTTGAAAGATCGGGTGCGGCTTGACGGTAATTGCCACATAGAGATCGCCAGGAGGCCCTGCGTTGACTCCATGTTCCCCTTCATTCGAGAGGCGTAGGCGCATGCCCGACTCGATACCTGCGGGGATATGCACGGCGATGGTCCGTTCTCGATAGGTGCGCTGACGGCCTTGGCAGGCGGGGCAGGGCTCTGTGATGATCCGTCCCGCTCCCTCGCATTGACCGCAAGGACGGCTGATGCTGAAGAAGCCTTGCTGGAACCGCATCTGGCCGGCCCCTTTACAGCTCGGGCAGGTCTTGACCGAGGCGGCACTTTTGGCACCGCTTCCCTTACAGTCTGAGCAGACTTCCCAACGGGGGATTTTAAGTTTGGCCTCTTTTCCGTAGACGGCTTCTTCGAAGGTCAGTTCCAGATTGTACTGGAGGTCGTTGCCGCGCTCCGCTCGATTGCCGCCTCGCTGGCCTCCGAAGAAATCCTCGAAGATATCATTGAAGGCGTCGCCGAATCCGCTTCCACCAAATCCTTCCGGACCGCCGCCCTGTTGTCCCCCGGCATGGCCGAACATGTCATAGCGCTTGCGTTTCTCTTGGTCGCTCAGCGTCTCGTAGGCTTCGTTGACCTCTTTGAACTTCTCTTCTGAGGTTTTCTTCTGAGCCTCTCCCGACTGAAGATCGGGATGATGCTGTCGAGCCATCTTTCGATAGGCCTTCTTAAGCTCGTCATCGGAGGCGGTTCGTTCGACACCTAAGGTTTCGTAGTAGTCAC
>JANYAJ010000274.1 GCA_025361385.1 Nitrospira sp. | reverse complement strand
GAGGCGGACCCTCGGGGGCGCACGGTGCGACGAATAAGGAGCACCATGTTTGTGCGCGCCGCCGAGTGGTGAGGCGGCCGGGTCACCGTTGAGGATTTCGATGAGCCGAGAACGACGCTGGCGGACTTTTTCAGCATCCTGTACACCACTAGAAGATTTTTCATGCAAGAACTCATACAGGCCTCTCTAGCCACAAGTCAATCAGGGTTTGTTGTGAGGCACGCAGTCGCATGTTATGCTCCGCACCCATGATTCTGGTCGGTCTCACAGGCGGCGTCGCCACTGGTAAAAGCACCGTCGCCGAGATGTTCACGCAATGCGGCGCGCTGGTGATCGATGCCGACCAATTGGCTCGCGATGTCGTGGAGCCGGGCAAGCCTGCTTGGCGGGAAATCGTCAAAACATTCGGCAAGACCATCCTCAATCCTGACCGCAGCCTCAATCGCCAAGCGCTCGGAGCCATCGTCTTCCGCCATCCAGCAAAACGCCGGGCACTCGAAACCATCATTCACCCCCGCGTGGCACGAGAGCAAGTCCGATTAACGAGAGAAGCAGCACGACAAGATCCTCAATCCGTCGTCATCTACGACGTCCCGCTCCTCTTCGAAGCCGGTATCGACAAGCGAGTCGATCAAACCATCGTCGTCACCGCTGACCGCAACACCCAAATCGCGCGCCTGAAAAAAAGAAACGGCCTCTCCCGCGCTGAAGCACTCCGCCGCATCCGCAGCCAGATGCCATTGGTAAAAAAGATCCGGCGAGCGGACCAGGTCTTACATGGGACCCTCCCTCGACCGGCACTCCGCAAGCAGGTCGGCCAACTATTCAAGAGTCTTCGCTGCCTCGCGTAACATCCCATCCCCTACCGTGCATTCCCGCTACCCCCTGTGTTAAGTTTTCGCCCATGCGAAACGTCGTCATCATCGGCTCCGGGCCAGCTGGCCTCACAGCCGCCATCTATGCGGCCAGGGCGAATCTCTCGCCGCTACTCATCGAAGGCTGGCAATCCGGCGGACAATTGACCACCACGACGGAAGTCGAGAACTATCCCGGCTTTGCCAAGGGCATCATGGGACCGGACTTGATGAAAGACATGCGGGCACAAGCGGAACGATTCGGCACGGAATTCTTAACCGCCGATGTCACGGCTGTTGCGCTCACACCGCGTCCCTTCACGCTCACGATTGACGGCGAACAATCTGTACAGACCAAGAGCCTCATCATTGCGACCGGCGCATCGGCCATTCAGATTGGGTTGAAGAACGAGACGCGCCTCACGGGACACGGCGTCTCCACCTGTGCAACCTGCGACGGGTTCTTCTTCAAGGGCAAAGAACTGATCGTCGTCGGTGGCGGCGACAGCGCGATGGAGGAAGCCACCTTCCTGACCAAGTTCGCCAGCAAAGTGACCGTGATCCATCGCCGCGACAAGCTGCGGGCGTCGAAAATCATGCAAGACCGCGCGATGAAGAATGAAAAGATTTCTTTTCTCTGGAACTCCACCGTCGAAGACATTCTAGGGAACGACCTGGTAACAGGCGTGCGCGTGAAGAACCTCGTGACAAGCAAGGTCACAGAGGTACCGTGCGCCGGAGTCTTCGTCGCGATTGGGCACCGCCCCAACACCACACTCTTAAGCGGCCAAGTAGACCTGGATGCCAAGGGCTACATCCGGACGACCAATGGAACCGCCACAAGTGTCCCCGGCGTTTTCGCTGCCGGCGACGTCCAAGACTCAACGTACCGGCAAGCCGTCACCGCCGCGGGTTCCGGCTGCATGGCAGCCATCGACGCAGAACGATTTCTCGAATCACATAGTCATAATCTTTAAGCCCTCCACAGGATGCTCAAAATGGTCGTCCAACTAGGCCGCAGGCGAGACAAATACCGGAAGCGTACCCTCCGGGGTACGTTGAGGATTTTGTCGAGCCGAGAACGACGTTGGCGGCCATTTTCAGCATCCTGCTAAACCATGCGCTGCGCTATCGTCCACTACCACGAAATCGCCCTCAAAGGCCGCAACCGCGAATACTTCGAGGAACGCCTCGTCCATAATATCCAATGGATATTGAGAGACCTCGGCGTCAGACGCGTCGAGAATCTCCGCAGCCGGATTCGTGTGGTCCTGCCTGACGAGATTCCGGACCAGATCATCATCGACCGGCTCACCAAAGTCTTCGGGATCGCCAACTTTTCGCTGGCTCACGGGTTGCCCCTCGATCTGGCCAAGCCAGACTTGGGAGCGCTCAGCGCAGCGGTCATCGAGGCGCTTCGGTCGGAATCGTTTTCCACCTTTCGCGTCTCGGCAAAACGAGCGGACAAACGATTGACGTTGACCTCCATGGAAGTCGCGCGGGACGTCGGCGCCGCCATCTGTGACGCAACCGACAAGAAGGTTAGCCTGAAAGATCCAGATCTCACGGTCTATCTCGAACTACTCGCCAAAGAGGTCTATTACTCGATCAAAAAGGTTCAAGGGCCTGGTGGCATACCGGTGGGAGTCAGTGGAAAAGTTGCCTGCCTGATCTCCGGCGGAATCGATTCGCCGGTCGCAGCCTATCGTATGATGAAACGCGGATGCCGGGCCCTCTTCGTCCACTTCTCCGGCCGGCCGCTCGTGAGCCGCGCCTCAGAAGAAAAGGTGCGAGAACTGGTCCAGCTTCTCACGGCCCATCAATATACATCGAAGCTTTACGTCATCCCGTTCGGAGAGATTCAGCGGGACATTGTAGCGAGTGCGCCGGCCCCCTATCGCGTGGTGCTCTACCGGCGCGTCATGATCCGCATCGCGCAGGAATTCGCCAAACGTGAGCATTGTTGGGGATTGGTCACCGGCGATAGCCTAGGGCAAGTGGCCTCGCAGACACCGGAGAACCTGACGGTCGTTGAAGCAGCAGCGGAGTTACCGCTCCTGCGCCCACTCATCGGCATGGACAAGCTGGAAATCACCGACCAGGCTGAGCAGATCGGCAGCTTCGCCATCTCAATCGAGCCGGATCAAGATTGCTGCTCACTCTTCACCCCACCCCACCCCAGCACGAAAACCAGACTCGAAGACATTCTGGAAATCGAGCGGATGTTCGATATCGATGCGCTGGTGAAGCAGGGGATCGAGAAGGCGGAACTCTCCCAATTCACCTTCCCTCAGTAGCAGGCTGCCCCAAAAGTCCGCCAGCATCGTTCTCAGCTCGCAAGAATCCTCAACGTACCCCTGCGGGTACGCCTCCGGTTCTTGCTCCGCCTGCGGCCTTGCTGGACGGTCTGTTTGAGCATCCTGCGGGAATATTCTCTTTGTACCTCGCTCATCGCCCCGACGGCAGCGCCTGCTCTCGCGCGAGCGCCTTCTCCTTCAAGATTCGAAAATGCGATTCCAGATCTCGCTTCGTCGCCACTGCGACAAGCCAGTCCGGTATCACCGACTCAATCTCCACGACAAGCTCAAAGTCCGCACGGGTCTGCGCGCCGCCATCGATCGAAGTCAGTTTCCATCGCCGATGATACCGTTTGAAGTCTCCACTTTTGAGATCGGCCACCAACTCTCCGTTTGGTAACAACCTCGACTCCGTCACCAACCGACGCTCCCCCGGTAACAACGCATGCTCGATCCTGATATCCGTAGTGGCGACTCCATTCTGAATCATCACATCCACCACCCTCATCTGTACCTCGAAGAGCTCGGGCCAATGAGGATAGTCCGTGAGGATGGCCTCTACGACTGAAACAGGCGCTGGCAAGACAATCGTCGCCGTCGCCTTTACGCCGCCGGTAGGCTCCGTCCGAACATCCAACGCAACAGGCTCGGCCGCACGGCTCCACCCGGACCAGCCGAGCAGCAGACAGCCGATGATGATCGTCACACGCCACAACATAGCGCGATTATATATGAGAGCCGAGCAAGTACTAGCTGGATGCGGAAACTATTTCGCGGGATGCTCAAAAAGGCCATCCAGCAAGGCCGCAGGCGAATCGAAACCGGAGGCGTACCCTCGGGGGCGCACGGTGCGACGAATAAGGAGCACCACGTTTGTGCGCGCCGCCGAGTGGTGAGGCGGCCGGGTCCCCGTTGAGGATTTCGATGAGCTGAGAACGCAGCTGGGGGACTTTTCAGCATCCCGCCAATTGGCCGGAACGTGATTGACGTATCCAAATACCTCTGTGCTAGGATGCGCGGCATGAACCGCTATTCATTCATGGTCTTCATGTTCATCGGCCTGTGGAGCCTCTCGGCAGCAGCTCAGGCCCAATCTCTCTCCGAGTCGACGGCGACGACAGAGCAGGTCTGCAGTTTCGGGATGGCCAAGGGAGAGGCCTCGCAGAGCTGCCAAGTCCCTTTCCCCACCGGCTGCCTCGTGGCCAATATTCCTGGCACCGACAAACCCTGGACCACCGTCTCAAAGGGCGGAAAGACCTTCTGCCGATTCGACGAGAAAGCCACCGACTGGAAAACCAAAATCACCGGCTCCTGCAGCCGCTGCAAATCCGACCATTGCTCGGTCCAGTTTATTGTCCGCTACGACTGCTCCCAACAAGCGCACTAGCTATGTCACTCGCTGAGGCGATTAAACGCGAAGCCCAGGCATTGGGTTTCGACGCTGTCGGCATCAGTCGAATTGCAGAAAGCCATCAGCCTTCAGCTGTCAGCCTTCAGCAGAACTCTCCTCTAGACCCCGTTACCCCCTTATCCCAACTCCTATTCAGCCGTCTCTCGGAATGGCTCCAGCGAGGCTACTACGGCACGATGGCCTGGATGACTCGCGACCCCTCCCGTCGCAGCGACCCACGATTGGTACTACCAGGCTGCAAATCGATGCTGTCGGTTGGGATGAACTACTACACCGACAATCGTGCGGACGAACGACCGGGCATGGGACGCATTGCCCGGTACGCCTGGGGACAGGATTACCACGAGGTGATGAGCCAGCGGCTCGCGCAACTCGAAGCGAAGATCGCAGCCCTGGCGCCAGGCGTGACCACCAGATCCTACGTCGATACCGGTCCGATCATGGAAAAGGCCTGGGCACAGCAGGCCGGCCTCGGCTGGATCGGGAAACATTCCAATCTCGTCTCGGCCGAATCTGGCTCCTGGCTTCTGCTTGGAGAGATTCTGACGACCCTGGATCTGGAGCCGGATGAACCGGCCACAGACCTCTGCGGAAGTTGTACCTTATGTATTCAGGCCTGTCCGACCGGCGCCATCGTTGCGCCCTATGTCGTCGATGCCCGACTCTGCATCTCCTACCTGACTATCGAACTGCGCGGAGACCGAGAGGTCATTTCCGACGAACTCGCCGCGCAGATGGACAATCGCATCTTCGGCTGCGACGATTGCCTGGATGTCTGCCCCTTTAATCTTCGATCTGACGCGACGAGTGAACCGGCCTTTGCCCCTACCCCCGTGACCCTCGCTCCAAGCCTCCAGGCTCTGGCTCAGATCAGCGAAGAAAGTTTCGCGGCCACATTCAAGGGAAGTCCCATCAAGCGAGCTAAACGGAGCGGCCTCCTTCGTAACGTGGAGATCGCGCAAGAGAACCTCACGAGACAAACAGGGGGTCGGGCCTCATAAGCACCCCCTTTTTTC
>JANYAJ010000231.1 GCA_025361385.1 Nitrospira sp. | reverse complement strand
AACTGGCGCATCGAGGCACGTTGTTCCTCGACGAAATTGGCGAAATCTCGCCGGTCATCCAAGTGAAATTGCTGCGGGTCCTACAAGAACGGCAGTTCGAGCGTGTGGGAGGGAACGACACGATCGACGTCGACGTGCGTTTGGTTTGCGCGACCCAGAGGGATCTTCGGAAAGAAGTCGCTCAGGGGCGATTTCGTGAAGATTTGTTTTACCGGCTCAATGTCGTGCCTATCGTGATTCCGCCGTTACGGCAACGCCAGGAAGATATCATGGTCATCGGGGAGCATGTGCTGAAGGTCTGTTCCGCCAAGATGAATAAGACGGTGAAGGGGTTTTCTTCCGCCGCGCGTGAGCTCTTCTTGCGGTACTCATTTCCCGGGAACGTGCGGGAGTTGGAGAACATGGTCGAACGTGCGGTGGCGTTGGGGCGGGAGCGCGAACCGATTCAACCGTCGGATCTGTGCGGGTTTCAGTCCTGTCCCTATACGGGTGGGGTGCCGCAAGAGTCCTGTGGATTTTGTAGCGAAGGGCTGACGGGGCAGAAGCGTGAGGAACGTCCGCTGACCTCGCTGGCGACGGCGCGTGAACAGTTTGAGAAAGAGTATATTGTGTCGGTGTTGGCGCGGGTGGAGGGCAGTCGTACGACCGGTGCGAAGATCCTCGGCCTCTCGCGCAAGGCTCTGTGGGAGAAGTGCAAACGCTACGGCATTCCGTCGGCCAAAGACGAACCGGAGGAGGTATAACAAGATGCTGAACAGGCCGCTGGCTTCTTGAGAATGTAGAGCGTAGCCAGAGCTGAGGCGGCAGGGGTCCGATCTCCGTTCAGCCCTGCTCGTGACCTGCGCTACTCCGCCGGTTCCGTTCCCCCCGCCCAGATTTTCACCGTGCGATCCCATGACGCACTGGCCAATGTCATGCCATCTGGAGACAGGGTAATCCCGCGAACGCCTGCGGTATGGGCCTTGAGCGTTCTGAAGCAGCGGCCGTTCGAGAGGTCCCAGAAGCGAATTGTGGCGTCATCGCCGGCGCTGATGAGCACTTTGCTGTCCGGGGTCACGGCGAGCGCACGTACCCAGCCGGTATGGCCTTTCAAGGTCCGTTGTTCGGCCACGTTAGGCATGTCGAACAACTTGATTGTCTGATCACGGCTCCCGGTAATCAGGAGTTTGGCATCGGGGGTAAAGGCCATGGCGCCGATCCAGTAGTCCATCGGTTTTTGAAATCCCCCGTCGTCTTCGACGAAGTATCCACGCGTTTCACTGGTATCGTCGTCGTCCTGTTTCCAGTGCCCGTTATGGAGGATTTTTTCTTCTCCGCTCGGTAGCACTTCCCACATTTTGATCTTGCCGATGTCCGTTCCACTGGCGAGGTGCATCCCATCCGGTGAAAAGGCGACGCAGACCGACCAATGGTGGTCGTACTGGTCCTTGCCGAGGAGCGTCATGAGTTCGGTGCCGGTGGTGACTTCCCAGATCTTGATGTCTTTATTGTGGCTGCCGCGCGCGAGCATGAGGCCGTCCGGGGAGAGAGAGAGGCTGACGACGTTATGATCGTAACGCGTAAAGAGTAGCTTCTTGGATTCACCGGTGTGCGGATTCCAGAGGCGGATGGTCCGGTCCTCGCTGGCCGTGGCCAACGTCTGTCCGTCTGGCGTAAAGACGACGGACCGGATGTCCGCCGTATGCCCCCTGAGCGAGCGCAAGAGCCGTCCGGTTTCAATATCCCAAATGCGGACGAGCCGGTCGACCCCTCCGCTGGCAAGGGTTAATCCGTCAGGCGAGAAGGCGACTGACCACACGCCATGCGAATGGCCGCGATACGTCGTGAGCTCCCGTGCCCCTGCTTTCCAGTATTCGAGAAAATCGACTGGTGCGGCGCCTGCTCGTGACGATGGTGTGAGCGGGGATGGCGAGGGGGCAAGTGGGGGCGCAATCTGATCAGCCATGTTTCATAATCCTTACGGTCGGAACAAGATGAAGCGGCCCACGACGACCGGCTTGATTGCAAATCGGCGATTCGGGCCCGTATAATTCGCGTCGGCTTGAGGTGATCGTAAGAGAAGCTCCGCTATCAAGTCAAGCCGTGATGAGAGCCGGTTCGCATCCCTCAACGGGGTGTGCCGTCGAACCCAGTTCGGATGTGGACGACCAAGGACTATTCTATGGAACTTCGTTTTCAGCCTGCATTGTTGCAAGAGGTGATCGACTCGTTCGTCGAAAAGACGGAACGGGAAGGCGACCCTACCTACTATAAGGAGTTTCACGAACTCGCCGATCCGATCTATGAGAAGTTTACGCTCGATGATCGTGAGAGTGAGTTCAAAAAGCTCTACCAGTATATGTTTGGGACATGGGGATTCTCCGACATCATCCGCGATGCCTTCAACGAGTATCCTCTTCTGAAGGAACGCGTCGGGATCGTGCTCGTCAAAGGGGTGCTCAAGGAAGATCAGGAAGGTGTCGACATTCTTCGGAAGTGGGGATCCGTCGAACATGAGATGGCTCGGGAGTTTGAAGAAAAAGGATTGAAAGGCGTCGGGATTAAGCTGATTCCGCGCCGATTCTACGATCCTGCGCTCACGCGTTATTGCCGCCACGAATTGTTGCATATCTCGGACATGCTGGATCCTGTTTTTGGGTACGATCCTGATACCAAGGTCGGGCAAAATCCCGGTGAAGAAACCCTCATCCTCCATCGCTATCGCATCTTGTGGAGTCTCACCGTAGACAGCCGACTGACGGTCGCCGGCAAAGAGCCGATGCTCAGGAAGGAAGACCGGTTCAAAGAGTTTCGGTCCTGGTATCGTAAAATTCCCGCACCACAATTGAAATCGGTATTCGAGGGATTGTGGCAGACCAGTTTCTTCACCCACTCGGAATTGATCGAAATGGCCTCGGATACCTTGCGGGTGATGGACCGTGCCGTGGATGTCGAGGGAGGCGAGGTTCCGGAAACCGAAAATAAAGTCATGTTGATGCCGGGATTTCCCTGCCCCCTCTGCCGGTTTCCGACCTATTCGTGGGTCGAGGATATGGGTAACAAGATCGAGCCCTATGTGCTCGATTTTATCCGCGAGAATCACCCGGGCTGGGACATTGAATTCGGGGCGTGTGATCGTTGCGTCGAGGTCTACAAGCTGCGCGCCGACGGTGTCATGTAACGGTGTGAATCGCTGTGGCTACCGATTCATCATACGGACGTCGCGACTTTCTCAAGGATTCCGTCGTGTCCGTCGCCAAGGCGGCACAGGAGTTTGCCAAGCACCAAGCGGCTGTGCCGGAACAGCCGGCTCCACCACCGATACGGACGGATTGGTTGCGCCCTCCCGGTGCCGTGGACGAGACATTGTTTGTGGAGCGATGCACGCAGTGCGGCGATTGCGCCAAGGCATGCCCGTACGGATCGATTACATTCCATCCGCAAAACGGAACACCGGTGATTTTTGCGGATCAGGTGCCATGTTATCTTTGCGAGGATGTGCCCTGCATTACGGCCTGTGCTACTGATGCGTTGCTCCCAGTCGAAGGACGCGAGCAGATTCGAATGGGCCGCGCGGTGGTATCGCATCGAGTCTGCACAGCAGGGCAGGGATGTCATGCTTGTGCGTCGAAATGTCCCACGGATGCCTTATCAATGGATTTTGACATGCAGCGGCTTGTGGTGACAGCTGAGCGTTGTGTCGGATGCGGATTGTGCGAGCAAGTCTGTCGGACAGTGAATGATCACGTGGCCATTCGAATCACGCCGTATAGATTGTTGGCACGGGCGCATTCGTAGTTCACAGTAATGTGTCTGAATGCAAGCGGGAAAATTGAAGTAAAAATGAATGTATTACGAGGGAGAATAATTTGAGAAATCATCGGCTTAGATTATCCCTTGCACAGGGTGAGATCGCGCTTGACAACCCCTGGGCCTTTACCTATCATACGCGAGCCTGTGCCAAAGGTTTGACCTCAAGTGCCCGGAAAATTGATGTGGGTAACAGGGTCAACCGAGGAGCTGATTCTCATGACGAGTAAACAGCCGGTGCAAATGAATCCTCCAGTCGCCGCTGCGACCATTCCGACGTCGCCGGCCATTAAAGACTCGCCTGCAGTCGAACGCGCCCTCAATCGCAGCAAGCTCTATCTCCTCGTGTCCTGGAGTTTGCTCTACCCTGAAGACGATGAGTTTCTTGATTACGTACAATGTGGTGAGTTTGTCGAGGATGGTCGCGCGGCCATTGATGCCTTAGACGCAGCGCTCGACGGTATTGGCGGGGAGCGGGCCAAGCAAAAGCTGACGCTTTTGCGCAAGCAGTTCGACCAGGTCGGAAAAGTCGTCGCGTCAGAATGTGCGAACTGGCAACTCATCGATCTGCAAGCCGAGCATCGCCGAGTCTTCAGTAATGTCATCACTCTTGATTGTCCTCCCTACGAAACGCTCTTCGGAAACGACCACGTGTTTGCGCAATCGCAGGTTATGGGCGATATCGCAGGATTCTATCGCGCGTTCGGGGTGGAACTGTCCAAAGATATCCATGAGCGACTGGATCATTTGAGCGTTGAGTTTGAGTTCATGCATTTTCTCGCCTACAAAGAATCCTACTCCCGCTGTCACGATGGAGCAGACAAGACGCAGATCGTTCTGGATGCGCAGAAGAAATTCGTAAAGAATCATATCGGTCGGTGGGTCCCGCTGTTTTGCCTGATGTTGGGGAAGAAGGCCGATTCCGGTTTGTACAAACACGTGGCGGACTTGATGGCGGAATGGATGGATTTCGAA
>JANYAJ010000027.1 GCA_025361385.1 Nitrospira sp. | reverse complement strand
CTCCCATCCATCACCCGCAACAGATCAAATTCACTGACCAGGCCGACAAGTGTGCCATCTTCTTCCACGACAGGAACGCTCCCGAAATTCCGCTCAACCAAGATGTCGGCGATGGCGGATCCCTTCGCCTGCGGGCTGACCGTGAGGACCGCATCTTCCATCACATCCCGAACGGTCAAGGTCTGTGGATCACGGGGCCTCGTGAAATACGCTGCCTTTCTCATCGCTCCTCCTTTCCCCGGCCCCTTCCTCTTGTTTCCCCACCATGATGTTGTGGCGTACGCAGACATCAAATAAATGAAGCAAAGGAAGTGCCGATCCCTCAAAACAGTGAGAAGGAAGAAAGGCGATGGATTCACCCTGACTTCAGTGACAAGAGAAAGAGTGACGAAGATGAGATCGCGTTCGGCTGTCGCAGAAAGGGGCAGGAGGCCGGATGGCGTTGCCCCACAATGCTACGAAAACCGCTGACCGACAGAAGCCGCGGCCAGCATTTCTCACTCAAGAATACAAAACCCAAGCTTGCTTTGACCCTTCCGCTCTGCGCTGCACAATTCTACGAATGCCGACTGCTGCCATTCCTTCATTCCTCCCAGATGAACTTCTCCCAGTTCACGGTCTTATCCCACCACTGCTTATGCCGCTTGACGTCGTGCAACGCCGGTGGGGTGACCTCATAGCAGAAATCCCAAATCGCATCGGCAGCCTTGGCGCTGATGGCTCCCTCGCGGGCCTCTAGCATGTCCATGAAGCGATTCATCGCCAGGTAGGTACCCTTCCAGTCGCCCCGGTCGTAGAGGCTTCGTACCAAGGCGACCTGGCCGAGATAGGGATCGAACGATCCCGGCTCGCCCTTGGCAGAGGCCATCCCTTCTTGCACGATGACGAACCCGGTCAATTGCTCCTCCCAGCCTTCGGACCCGGTGTACATGGCGACCAACGTATTGACTCTCCACTTGACATCACTATGCCGATCCACCCAACCCTCCGAGCCGGTATACCTGGCGATGGCTGCCCATGGGATCAGCGCCACGAAGAACACGCACAGCAGTAGGACGATCGCCTTTCGTGAGATGATGACCTGTTTCATGATTCCCCCCTTTTTTGCTTGCGGTGAACCGGCAGCGATCTTCGCATGTCGCCAGCGATCCCACGTACTCCCGCCAACTGTCGTTAGGGCACCACCCGGATCGTACTCCGTGAGGCCTCATCGGCCCCGTGCAACGGACAGAAGAACGGACAGGTTTGCACTCTCGACGCATCCGTTCCTGGTTCACGCTTCAACTGTTCTGTGCTGACCTGGACCCGCACGGTCTCTCCTGGGGCGACATAGACCCGTAACGGTTTCACAGTCGGGGCCTCGGCTCCCTCCACAGTCTGCTCGAACAGCCCTGGGGCTTCAAACACGTGGGTGCGGGGCGTCGGGTTCTCCAGGATGAAGATCAGTCCCCCCTCGAGATCTGTGCGCGTGTGAATGACCACCTCGCGCGGAGACCAGGCGGCCGCGTCGCTTTCCATATCATGAATGACAAAGTGGAACTCTCCGCCGAGACTCGCTAAAGGCATCGAACAACTCCCCGCGATCACCAGGAGGAGGCCTAGAACTGATACCGATAATCGGCTGTGAATTCTATTCATGCTGTTCATCTCTTGTGTCATCGTTCATCCGGCCCCGCACTGACCGAGCCTACGGCACCACGCGGATCGTCCCCCCCAGATGGGCATCCCCCTTATGCAGTGGGCAGAAAAACGGAAACTCTTCGATCGCCTCATCCATGCGTCCCTCAAATTGCGCCGTACTGATCTGCACTCGGACCGTGTCTTCGGACGTCACATTCACCCGCAAGGGCTTTGTGATGATTTCCCCGATGGTACCCATGACTTCCTCAAACAATCCATAGGCGGCAAAGGCATGGGTCCGGTCCGTCGGGTTCTCCAGCACGAACACCAACCCGTCCTGCATCTCCGTGCTCCGGTGAATCATGACCTCCTGCGGTACCCACAGGGCCCGCTTCTCCCCGACGTCTTGCACGACAAAGTGAAACTCCGCAGCCCCAGCCGGGCTCCAGAGGCCCAGAGCGCCGACCAGGACTGCGGTCGCCAGTCCACTCACAAGATGAGATGGCCTCGTGCTGCTCATGGTGCGAGACCTTCTGGCTTTAGGCGAGCGGTGCGGTCAGCCGCCGCCGACCTCGCCTCTGGTTTCGATGACATACACTTCCCCTTTGACTTCCGGATGGATGTCACACCAGAGCGCGTACCGCAGGCTCTCGGCACCGCCCATCACCGGATCGAACTTCGACGGCGCGGTCGCGAAGTGGAGCGTCATCGTCTGTCCCTGATCCACGTGGTAGGATTTGAAGTTCTTCCCCTGGACCTCAATCCCGCCTTCGACGCGAACCGGGATCCCTTTGAACAGGTTCGAGGCGAACCCGTGCGTGACGCTGTCCTTATTATGGATCACGATCACCGTCTCGTGTGACGGCATCGTGAGACCCACGGTCTCGTACCCGTGCTGCCGATCATGAATGGTGATCTCCACCTTTGAAGGCGGCGCCCCCATTCCCGGGGCCTGGGCGTACACGATGTTGGTTCCCATGCCCGGCAGCGTGAACACCGCCAGCGCGAGGGGAACGGCGAATGCTGTGATTACAGACCGTTGCGTTCTCATGACCTGCCTCCTGTGTCTCGATGCGTGGACGCTCTTCGATGAAGAACAGGGTTTTCTCCCGTTCTTCATCCCTTCACCGATATCCTTCCCTCACCTCCTTCCTCTTGCCTCGTGACGTCAGCCACTCGATTCCCCGTACTGATGCTCGATGAACCGATCGAGATGCCGGGAGACATCGTGATACTTCGCCGGCGTCACCAGGTAGCAGTAGACGAACACCCGGTCCGCCACCTCCGACGGAATGCCGTTCTCGTGGTGCTCGAGCATGTCCATCAGCCGATTCATGGCCACATACACGGCTACTCTCTCGTTGTTGGCCAGATGCCCTCGCACCACCTCCAACTGCGCGACATAGGGGGCGAACGTTCCCCAAAACGATCCCTCGTTCGTCTGTTCGGCCAGAAGCGCCTGCATCATCGCGCCGAGCCAGTCATGCTCGGCTGCGAGCGCCAGCACCGGTCCCCCAAGCGCCACGACTATGAACCCGGTCAAGGCCAGCAGGACCGCCGTCGTTCGTCTGATGTCCTCGATGACCCACATGGTGCACCTCCCACTCTCTTTTCCCACCATCCTCATTCCGAAACCCCAACGCACTCATCACACCTAACTGATACACTCATGTAACGATCTGATTCGACGTTTACACTGTAGTCAGCCGTGGCCCTGTGAACAATGAGCCGGCTGCGTCATTTTTGGGGTGATGCAGATGCATCAGAACAGAAGCCGCATGAGGCCATGTGATCAACAACGGATGACGTCGTGTGCAGAAAGGGACGACCTGGTCCCGGACTAGGAGGCTGGCGTGTTGTGATGGAAGGCGACCGCGAGGGCCTCAAGACGGCTGTGCGCCCCGAGTTTTTCGAAGATGTGTTGGACATGATTACGCACGGTGGCGGTGCTGATGCAGAGGGTATCGGCAATGCGCGTGGTACGCTCGCCCCGCGCCAGGTGCTGGAGCACTTCTCGCTCCCGTCTGCTCAGCGGCAGTGTGGCCGGAATGTCCGGAAATGTGTCTTCTGATGAGGGGGCTGGAGAGCGGGTGTGCTGCGCTCCAGGAGCAGGCCGCTCGGCGGGAGCGGACAGCACGGAGTGCAGCTCATTGACTAAATGCCGCACGGTCGCTTGTCTCCCGATATCCCTGAACAGATGGACAAACAGGAACCGATCCTTCTTCCTGGAGGGCACGGGCAGGGAGCTGACATTCAGCCAGATGACCTTGCCAGCTTTGGTGTGCGTCTGGATATCGAAGTTGCGGACGCCACTCCCGCAACCGAGCCGGTGCCCGACGGCGCACGAGAGGGAACAAAACGGGTGACCGGAGAGGGTTTCGCCTCGCATCACCTCGTAGCACGGACGGCCCAACACAGCGTCGGCTCGGAAACCCAGCAAGCGTTCAGCCGCTTTGTTCCACAACACGACGGTACCCTGCTCATCGGCCAACATCGCGCCATCAGCGGTTCGGGTCAGCATGGTGATGATGGAACGTTCCATCGAAGAACCCCATGGAGCCTTATGAAAACCCAACTATTGAGACATTCATGTATTGTGCCGACCACCTGCCAAGCATCGGATCGTATCTCCCCACGCCATGGTCACCTGTTCAATTGGTAGACCGCATCATAACAGGCTATTAGCTCCATCAATAGACAAGGAATATGGCGATAAGTGCGACAGGACTGTCCAGGAAATTGGACAGACGATTACATGGCCCGTGATCTGTCGTCCGAGTCGACCCGAGTTGAAGATGAAAATACGCACCAGTCATCGCCCCAGACAAGGCCAGGAGCCGAACGACGGCGAACAGTGAGGCACGATCCGTCTGATACAGCCCATGTCTATCCCTGAACGGAACGCCCCGCGGGCTACCAGTGTCTGGTGTCCCTGTGCCGCGTTTCGCAACAGGGGTGCGTCCGGTGGTGTTCTCATTCTTCTCAGAAAGGTCTCACGGGGTCATGACGCCCTATACACCATCTTGATGCGCGTAGATGATCGTTCACTATATATGCCGATATGACAGCGAGGGGGAGCGTCTCTCATTCGGTGGCATCCAATCTGCACACATATGAGAGATACCGCCTGTCGTTCGGAGGCAATGTAAGGAGGGATGCCATGGCACGGAGCGCCACGCCAGCCGACCTGATCGTCGAGACCATCGCGCATCACCCAGGCTGCTGCCTGGACGACTTGGTGAGGGTCTGCCCCGAATTGACCTGGAACCAGATTTTCCTGGTAGTGGACCGGTTGAGTCGAGCCGGTCACTTGCGACTGGCCCTGATCGGCCCAGGCCGCTATGCCGTGGAGTTGCCCACCGATGCGGGATCACGTATGCGACGATCGCGCCAGGGGCTGGTGCGTATGCCAGTTCTGGAGCGGCAGCCCCAGGACACCCCATGCGGGCGTTGCAGCGGTCTCATGGTTGCGGAGACGTACGAGGAGTTCAGCGGACGGCGGTGCATTCTGTGTGGGGAGCGTATTGACACGGTCATCCTGGCGCGGCGACGCCGACCCGTGCCCGATCAGGATCCGGACGAGGTCATCGAGCCCGTCGTCACGTAACCACCCGGTTTCCTCACCGTCTGTTCCAGACCTGAGCTGCCGACGATGCCGCCGATCGTCAGCGCGTGCTTCAGCCTCGCATATGTTTCGTAGGCGTAGAAGGGATCGAACGTTGTCCCCACCCATGCAATCAGATCATCGATGGAGCGCGCAACGGCATCGACGTGAGTTGCCTCATGGGGTAGGAGTTTCTGGAGAAGGATCCGTATGGCTTGTGCTGCTCCATTGAATGTCGGAACCCTGCCGTGGCGCGTTTGAGAGATGGGATCTGGTCGGAATCAATGGGGTTGAGGGGTGGAGTGTCGTGTCGCGAGGCTCGATCACTCATCACGAGGGGCAAGAAGGATGGAACCGTCCAAGGAGCGCGACGGCTGGCTCGCTTCCTTCTTCCGCGAAGTGATCAGCATGCCGCGTCGGCATGTGCTCGTGTTTCTTGTCGCGACCGTGCTGCTCGTCGTCGTGGAAGTCGAGTTAGTCGAAGGGTGGCATCTTGTTCATCTTGTGGAACTCGTGGGCGTGATGGTCTTCCTGTATCTCCTGTGGGCGGCCTGGCGGATACGAGGCCATGCAGGGGAGATCCCCCGCATGGAGACACGCTATACGCTTCCACCCCACCCATTGTTCTGAGCCTGTCGCTGCGCTGTGTTTGTGCTCAAAGAGCCCTCAGTCCATGGGAGGAAGGTAATTATGATGATCCAACGACCATATCCATTCCTTACCGCGCTGGCCCTGTGCGCATTGCTTGTCGGGCTGACCGGCGCAGCCGAGGCGAAGGAGTTCAAGTTTACTGCCCGGGAACTGGCCCAAGGGAAGGGCGCAGTCGAAATGGGAGACATAGAAATCTGGCTCCCTAACGCCGTGGTGATTGACCAGAAGGAAGATCTCACAGAGCCGTTGTGGTTTGTGCTTGAGAATCCCACCGGTGTCGACCATGAGTTCTCCGTCGGGGGACTCTTTATGTATGCCACTCCAGAAGTCGTACCCTTCCTCACCGAGATGGATCCGATTACGAGACAAGTGCTGGAAGACAACATCATGATGGTGCCGATTCGGATCAAGATCAAGGCTGGAGAGACGAAGAAAATTCGGGTTGCGCTGGTTGGGATCGCCGGTGAGAGAAGCCACGGGGCCAGTTATCGGTTCTTTTGTCCTACGCACAAGGATATCCGAGTCAGCGGATTCATTTTTGTGGACTAAGACGGAGTGGACCTACATGCTGGTGAGGCAATACGGAGGTGTCGCAGCGCGAGTTTCCACTGTTTCTATCCTACTCGCACATCCATCTTCAGTCCTGAAGTCGGTGGCGTTCTGTGACCACTCGTGTGTTTGCGGTTATGTGTTTCCTGTGCTAGCCTTGGGGCCGAAGACAAGGGCGTCTTCAGCACAAGACAACGGCGTCTTGACGCGAGAGGGACAACGAAGTCCTTTTTGGACCAGAGTAGACGGTCTAAAAAGGGCTTTTTTTATGCTCGAACATGACTGCGGAGCGTGAAGGCTCCGGACAAGAACTTCCTTAAAGGAGGACACCGTGTACGACAAATACCCAGCGGTCGCGATCGGAATCTTGACGGGCGTGCTCATGGCCTCTCAGGGCTGTCAGTCGTCCCCTCCACCCGTCTTTTCTGACACCAGGGGCACACACCTCTCAGAAGGGGCGGATATCCAAGCCTATGACCAAACGGTCCAGGCCATCTTGTCCCTGTTCAAGAAGGCTGAGGATGCCGTGCTCCGCAAGGATCTCGATGGCTTAATGGTGCTCTATTCAGAAGACTATAAGCATGGTGGCTATACCAAGAACAGTGTCAGAGCCGTGTGGAGTGATCTGTTGACCCACTATCATGATTTTTCGGCGACCCATATCTTTTCGAAAATCAAGGTAGAGGCAGAGAAAACGGTACCGCAGGCCCACGTCACCTGCACCGGAAGTCTATGGGCCATGTCCAATGAGACGGGCCAACGCGTGAATATTGATAGTTGGTACGGCGAGGTCCACCATTTGACGTTTGAACATGGGGCCTGGCATTTGGCAGGAACGTTTTGGGAGATTCCACGAGCCAAAGAATCGCGTCCTGCCTTTCTGCCGCATCCCTTCTTCTGAACCAAATAAGAGCACGACGCAGATCAACCATCCGCTACTTGATCACTGGGCTCCGGCTTTGGCCGGAGCCCACCTCTCT
>JANYAJ010000138.1 GCA_025361385.1 Nitrospira sp. | reverse complement strand
CGCGCGCAGAATTCCGGCATCGACCCCCTGCTTCCCCCTATAGACTTGGTCTTGCACCGTCGCAGCCACGTCGTAGTCACGTGTGGCGCTCAACATCTGTTGATAAAGCGCATAGGTTCGAGCCGCGACCGCCTGTGCCTTCAACATCTCAGGATGCCAGGCCGAACTGACCTCTGCAGGCACCACCCCTTTCACGTACTCTTCAAAATCTACCCGATTGATAACGAGAAATCCTTTCCCTTTTCGCACAAGGTGAATGAGACCACTCACCGAGATCCCCACACCCGAATCGCCCGATGATACCGCCGCCTCGTGAGATTTCCGGGTGGGCCGTGGAAAGGTCAATGTGAGGCCTTGCTCTCCACCCTGCAGCGTCAGCCGCTCCGCCTGCACGCGAACGCCATTCAAGAGAAAACTATTTTCTCCAACTAGAATATGAACCGACGTGCGCAGAGTTTGACTATGCCCTTTGGCATCCGTCACCCACAAGGGACGGTCTGCGCGGACATCGAGCTGTGAGACGTTGGCCGACAGCAAGACACGAATCGACTGCGCCGCCTCCGTGCCAGAAGACAGGCCCAGAAGACAGGCTCCGACCGCGATGGCCCGGTACAGTGCACCCTTGAATGGCTTCACCGACGAAATATCCATGATACGAGAAAGAATACCAGACTCAGGAGGATGCTGAGGAGCAGACTGGTCGCGAGGGGAAAAGAAAAGCTGAAGTTATCTCGCTGAATGGAGAGATCCCCGGGCAACTTACCGAACCATCCCAGGAGACTCCCAGCTCCTTGAACACGATCGATGATCAACAAAAGCAGACCGGTCAATGCGATGCACAGCCCTACAACAAGGAGAACTTTCCCGAGACTTCCCCACTCAGTCATCAACCTTTGGCCAAATGCTCTGCGATTTGCACCGCATTGAGGGCGGCCCCTTTGCGCAAATTATCCGCCACCACCCACAGATTGAGACCGTTCGTGATCGACTCATCTTCACGAATGCGGCCGACGTAGACCTCGTCCTTCCCCGCAACCTCCAACGGCATGGGGTAGATCTGATGGGCTGGATCGTCATACAGCAACACGCCTGGCGCCGTCGACAGAATGGCGCGAGCCTCGTTGACCGATAGTTTTTTCTCCGTCTCAATATTGATGGCTTCCGAATGCCCGACATATACCGGAACCCGCACCGTCGTCGCCGTCACCTGAATCGACTGGTCGCCCATGATTTTTCTCGTCTCATGGAGCATCTTCATCTCTTCTTTCGTATAGCCAGACGGAAGAAAGTCATCGATCTGCGGCAAGCAGTTGAAGGCGATCTGATAGGGATAGACCTTGGGACTGGCCTCCTTGAAACTCAACAGGTCTTGGCACTCCGTCATCAACTCGTCCATGGCGTCCTTCCCCGTACCGGACACGGCTTGAAAAGTCGTCACGACAATTCGCTTAATCCTGGCCCGATCATGGAGGGGCTTCAAGGCCACGACCATTTGAATCGTGGAACAGTTCGGATTGGCAATGATGCCCTTATGCCGTGGGATATCGTGCGCGTTCACCTCAGGCACCACGAGCGGCACCTCAAGGGTCATCCGCCAGGCTGCGCTATTATCGATCACCACCGCACCGGCCTTCACCGCGATCGGCGCGAACTCTCGGCTGAGCTCCGCCCCGGCGGAAAAAAGCGCGATGTCCACGCCGGCAAACGAATCTTTCGTCAAAACTTCAATCGGGATCTCGTTCCCATGAAATGTCACGGTGCCGCCGGCAGAACGAGCCGATGCAAGAGGGATCAGCCGTGTGACGGGAAACGCTCGCTCCTCAAGCACCTCGATCATTTCAGTCCCGACGGCCCCGGTCGCCCCGACAATCGCCACCACATACCCTGATTGTTTCTTTTTCATTCTAAACCTCGATCCTGCCTACAGCGCGATCTCGCGAATACGATGATTGAACGTATCGGCCACGAGCAGATACCCCGCACGAGCCATTACGATTCCAAACGGATAACTCAGACTGGCGTCGAGGGCCGCACGGTCGTCGCCCCCATAGCTTGCCACACCAACACCGGCAATACGCGTAATACGTCCGGTCGCTCGATCCCATCGACGGACCAGATGGTTGTCCGAATCGGTAAAAAACAGGTTCCCCGCTTCGTCCAACACGATTCCGGATGGCCGTGAAAGACTGCGGCTGGGCGGCTCATCCGGCCCCTGATACTTGTACTCTCCACCGTCACCCGCCACGGTGCTGATGAGGCCAGTGCCGAGATCGACGGCTCGAATCCTTCCACTAAAGCTATCGGCGATGACTAACGTGCCATCTGCCGTCAGCGCCAACCCGCCAGGACCGGCCAGACCGGTTTCGGCGGCAGCCATGCCATCTCCATTGTAGGCAGCCGCTCCCGTCCCTGCGACCGTACGAATCACTCCGGTCGCGAAATCCACTGCCCGCACGCGATTATTATTCTGATCGGCAATGTAGAGATGGCCGGCATCACTCACGGCCAAGGCAACCGGTTCATTCAAGCCGGCCTCCACGGCTAATCCCCCGTCTCCAGAATATCGAGGTTGTCCAAGGCCCGCGACCGTCGTGATCACACCCGTCACCGCATCCACACGCCGCACTCGATGGTTCAGCGTATCGGCAATATAGAGATGCCCTCCCCGATCGACTACCACCGCTGTTGGAAAATTCAACAAGGCTTGATCGGCAGGGCCACCGTCGCCGCTGAAACGTTTTGCCGGCGCAGTACCGGCCACAAGATATCGAACGGTCCCGCTCAAGTCAGTCTGTTGCGTGAACGCATGCGAATGGACGGCGTCACTTTCGGCAAAAGGATCATCTGTCGATCCTTCCGCTGCTGGAGGGGGCGGAACTGGCGCAGCCTCAGGTCCGACGCCCTGGATGCATCCCGCAACCGTCCTGATACAGCCGGTCTTTTTGTCGATCCTCCGAATGACATGGTTCTCAGAGTCGGCAATGAACAAGTTCCCCTCTCCATCGAGAGTCAGACTCTTGGGCTCATTGAGGCAGGCAGCGAGGGCCGCGGCTCCGTCACCAGACCAGCCAGGCTCTCCGGTGCCAGCGAGGGTCCTGATCAATCCAATGTTGAGGTGTACAGTCATCGAGTCCACAAGCCTGGCTAGTTCAGGTTTCGCAGGATCGCTTCACCCATTTCCGTCGTACTGACGAGACAGGTCCCCTGGCTATGAATATCTTTAGTGCGATACCCGAGTTCGAGGGTTTTCACGATCGCCTGCTCGATGGCGGACGCTTCCTGATCCAACTTAAATCCATACGACAGCATCATGGCAGCCGAGGCTATCGTCGCGATGGGATTCGCCACATTCTTTCCGGCAATATCCGGCGCGCTGCCGTGGATCGGTTCGAACAGCCCGACCTGCGCACCGATACTGGCCGACGGCAACATGCCGATGGAGCCGGTTAACATGGCCGCTTCATCGCTCAGAATATCGCCGAATATATTATTACAGAGCATCACATCGAACTGACGGGGGTTGCGTACGAGTTGCATCGCGGCATTGTCGACATAGATATGGCTCAGTTCTACATCCTGATAACCCTTATGGGTCTCGATGACGACTCGACGCCAGAGTTCTGACGACTCCAGCACGTTCGCTTTGTCGACAGACATCACTTTGCTCCGACGTTTTCTCGCCGCTTCGAACGCCACTTTCGCGATGCGCGCGATTTCTTCAGTCGTATAGACCTCGGTGTTGAACCCTCGCTCGCTCCCGTTCGGCAGCTTCTCGATGCCTTTCGGCTTCCCGAAATAAATGCCGCCCGTCAGCTCCCGGATGACGAGGATGTCGATGCCCTCGATGACCTCGCGTTTGAGCGTAGAGGCATCGGCCAACATCGGGTACAACTTCGCCGGCCGCAAATTCGCATAGAGGCCCAGGTGCTCCCGCAAACCCAGCAGCGCGCGTTCAGGCCGCAAACTGTACTCCAGCCCTTCCCACTTGGGGCCGCCGACTGCACCGAGCAAAACGGCATCGCTCTGTTTGGCCAGGGTCAACGTCTCCTGTGGAAGCGGGACACCGACTTTATCGATGGCCTGGCCACCGACATCACCGGACACGAACTCGAACTGGTGCTGGAACTTCTCGGCGACAGCCTTCAATACTTTTACCGCTTCAGGAACGATCTCCCGGCCTACTCCATCGCCCGCTAATACCGCAATCTTCGCCTTCACAGAGCACTCTCCCTCGTTACGCGTGATGAACGCACCAGCCTCTATTCCAGAACTTCTTCATCCTCTGGCCGCCAAGCGGGATCAACCAGACAAAGAAACTCGATGGCAGTGGGCCCACTATTCTCTAACGACTGCCTAGCCCCTGGAGGCACATAAACAGTGGCGCCGGCCTCAACTACAACAGCCGAATCGTCCACCGTCAATATTCCTCGACCGGCGATGATGTAGTAGACCTCGGACGAAGTCAGCCTGTGCCATTTCGACCGACCGCCTGGAGCCAAGGTCCCATGCGCCAGGCTATACCCAAGTGTGAGCGTCTGCTTCGCCGGATGCAGGAGCTCGCGGAGGACGGTGTGATCGCCGGCCAGAAACTCAGGCCGATCTGCCAGGGTGACATGAACCACGGAGCGCCTCACAGCCAACAATACGTTTCCGCCACAGGCCGGAGCCGGTGACTGTACCGTGGCCACTTTCCTTAAATCAAGTTCACTTTCTGCTCGCCCTGCGCCTGCTTTCCCGCCAAATACAATAGCTTGTTCAACGCGTTGAGATAGGCACGGGCTGACGCCATAATGATGTCTGTATCCGCTCCATGGCCCGATACGGTGCGCCCATCCTCTTGAACCTTGACTGAGACTTCACCCTGAGCATCGGTCCCCCCCGTGATCGCTTTCACGACGTACATGAGGAGCGTGCTCTTCGTCTGCGTGATGGCGGCAATGGTCCGATAGACGGCATCCACCGGCCCATCGCCTGTTCCCGTCTGAACGATCGTTCGTCCGTCGATCTCAAGTTCAACCGTCGCGGTCGGCACTTGGTCCGTTCCGCTGGCCACATGGAACGACTTCAAGGTGATCCGATCGGCCATTTTGACCAACTCTTCGGAGACAATCACTTCGAGATCCTCTTCGTAGATCTCCTTCTTCTGGTCGGCCAGCTTCTTGAACCGCTCGAACGCGTGGTTCACCTCTTCGTCCGAGAGCGTATAGCCCAGCTCCACCAGCCTCTGCCGAAACGCATGCCGTCCAGAAAGCTTCCCCATGACCATCTTGCCCTCGACCAGCCCGATCGTCTCTGGCTTCATGATTTCATAGGTCGTCTTGTCCTTCAGCAGCCCGTCCTGGTGAATGCCGGACGTATGGGCAAAGGCATTCGCCCCGACAATCGCCTTGTTCGGCTGCACCACCATACCGGTGATCTTGCTGACCAATCGGCTAGTTTTCGAGATCTCTTCGGTGCGGATCTTCGTGTCGGCTTGATAGAAGTCTTTCCTGGTCCGAAGACCCATAACAATTTCTTCCAACGCCGTATTCCCTGCCCGCTCACCGATCCCATTGATCGTGCACTCGACCTGACCTGCCCCTTCGAATACCGCCGCCAAGCTGTTCCCCACGGCGAGGCCGAGGTCGTTGTGACAATGGACGGAAATCACCGCCTTCGCACTGTTCGTCACCTGCTCGCGGAATCCCCGGATCAACTTCCCAAACTCCTGAGGAACCCCATAGCCGACCGTGTCCGGAATATTCACCGTGCCGGCTCCGGCTTCGATCACCGCTTCAAGGACTTCATAGAGATAGGCCGGATCGGACCGGCTCGCATCCATTGCCGAAAACTCCACATCCTCCACATAGCCTCTTGCCCGCTGGACCATCTCCACTGCCCGTTTCTTGGCCTCATCACGCGTCATACGGAACTGATGTTTCAAGTGGATATCCGAGGTCGAGAGAAACGTATGGATCCGGACCTTCGGCGCCCCCTTTAAAGCTTCCCAGGCTCGATCGATATCCTCCGGGCGTGCCCGCGCCAAGCTACAAATCGTCGGTCCCTCGACCTCCTGCGCAATTCGCCGCACCGCCTCGAAATCTCCGGGCGAACTATACGCAAATCCCGCCTCGATAATATCGACCCCAAGACGAGCCAATTGCTTCGCCAGCATGATTTTCTCTTCTACATTCATGCTGGCGCCAGGAGATTGCTCTCCGTCACGCAAGGTCGTATCGAAAATTTTGATCATTCTGGTCATAACTTCACCTCTCTTATCTGGTGAGATTGCTCAAAATGCTTTTCCCGCAAGGCTGCAGGAAGCGGGACGACTGAGGCGTACCCGTAGGGTACGTCGCAGGGAGACACGCGACCGAGAACGCAGCGGGAAAGCATTTTCAGCAATCTCAAATAAAAAAACCTCCATCCCTACGCCCAGGGACGGAGGCTTGAGAAGCTCCGTGGTACCACCCTGATTTAGCCATGAACAACGCGCTCGCTGCTCACGACCCTTCATTGCGCCCGGTCACGAGGGCGAAACGGAATCCATTACTCGGGTTTCACGGATTCTGGCTCAGAGGCGAGTTCGGCGCCGCACAGGCTGGTTTGCACCATTCACCAGCTCTCTCACTGCTATGCGAATCGCGTACTACTCCTCGTCGCAGCCACGAACAATTCAATTCAGACCGACTGCTCGGTCTTGGCCGGTGAACGTTTCCAGGACATTTTTGCGACAAGCCCGACAAGCCGTTCTGCCGGACCGAGCAAGGCATACCCAGCGAATATGACAAATAACATGACCGGGGGCCAGGCGGCTACGAGCATGAGTGCGAGAATTCCCCACACGAGATACGTAATGTGCCGCCCACCGCGAAACTTCAGATCTTTAAAGCTTCGATACTTAATGGTGCTGACCATCAAGAACGAAAGAGTCAGCGTCACAATCAGGACGAGAAGAGGCTTCACTTCCGTGCCAATCCTGACGCTATAGTGATCAAAAATCACGAGTGAGGCCACAACCCCTGCCGCCGCAGGAATGGCGAGCCCGGTAAAATACTTGCCGTCCGACGTGGCCACAGTCGAATTAAATCGGGCCAACCGAACCGCACCCATCGCGACATAGGCAAACATCACCGCAATGCCAAATGTCCCCTGTCCGCTCAACGCCCAAGAGTAAATCAAAAGGCCAGGGGCAACTCCGAACGACACCACGTCTGACAACGAGTCGTATTCGAGACCGAAATGACTGGTGCTGTTCGTTAACCGCGCCGACTTTCCGTCAAGCACGTCGAAGATCATTGCCACCAGAATGGCGACGGCTGCGACCATGTAGTTTGCATTGAACACCGACAATATCGAAAATACACCGCAGAGAAGATTCCCTGTCGTGAACAGATTCGGAATCAGGTGCATGGCGGCTTTACGCCGTTTTCCATCTCTGCCGAATGATTGACGCAACGCAGTAGTTTTCATGGCAATTCCCCCAAGATGGTTTCGCCACCTTTGACTCGATCGCCGACTGCAACTTTCAGAACCGTCCCGAGAGGAAGAAACGTATCCATCCGCGATCCGAATCGAATCAGCCCAAACCGCTCACCGAGTATGGCCCGATCCCCGGCTGAAATCCAACAGACAATCCGCCTGGCAATTAATCCCGCCACCTGCACACAGAGTACCTTTGCGCCCTGAGCCGTCCGAATCATCAACGCATTTTGCTCGTTCCGCAACGTGGCATCAGGTCTGCTGGCCACGAGAAATAAACCCGGCTGATACTGCACCTCCTCGACAACCCCTTCACAGGGAATCCGATTGATATGCACATCGAATACGTTCAAGAAGATGGTGACGCGGATGCTGCGATCCTTGATGAATCGAGGCTCGAACTCCTCTTCGATGGCAATGACTTTCCCGTCACCGGATGCCACGAGGAGACGAGGCCCTTGAGGGACCACTCGATGGGGGTTGCGGAAAAACCAGGCGACAAACAGCGTCAGAATCGCCCCACCCACCGCGATGAGAGCCCAACCAAGCCATCCTGTTAGCAGTGTAACGCCAACAGCAGCCCCGATGAAGGGAATTCCTTCTTTGGCAAACGGGATGCCGACGGCACGATCTGCCACAGAGACCTCAACTCTTTCTTAGTTTTTGTTCTTATCGACCAATTGGTCTTTCTTCAGCCAGGGCATCATCGCCCGTAGCCGTCCCCCGACCTCTTCGATCGGATGGGCTTCACCCTTCGCCAGCAATGCATTGTAGACCGGACGGTTGGCCTGGTTCTCCAGGATCCATTCTCTGGCGAACTTGCCGTCCTGGATTTCGCCCAAAATCTTCTTCATTTCCTGCTTCGTCTGCTCCGTCACAATCCTGGGACCGCGGGTAATATCTCCAAACTTGGCCGTCGTACTGATGGAATAGCGCATGTTGGCAATCCCGCCTTGGTGGATCAGGTCCACGATCAATTTCACTTCATGCAGGCATACGAAATAGGCCATTTCAGGCGAGTACCCGGCTTCCACCAACGTTTCATACCCGGCTTGGATCAGAGAGGTCAGCCCCCCGCAAAGCACCACTTGCTCGCCGAATAGGTCCGTCTCTGTTTCCTCACGAAAGTTTGTTTCGATCACACCTGCCCGCCCGCCCCCAATGGCGCTGGCATAGGCAAGACCGATCTGTTTGGTCGTTCCACTTGGGTCCTGATGGATGGCGAGTAAGCAGGGCACCCCACTGCCTTTCGCATATTCCGATCGAACAAGATGGCCAGGCCCTTTGGGCGCGACCATGAATACATTGGTCGTGGGCGGGGGCACGATCTGTCCGAAATGGATGTTGAAGCCATGGCCGAACGCGAGATAGGAGCCGGGCTTTAGATTCGGGGCGATATCCTGCCGGTAGATGGCCGCTTGCGCTTCGTCCGGCGCAAGAATCATCACGACATCGGACGCCTTCACAGCATCGGCCACCGGCATGACTTTCAGCCCGCTTTGCTCCGCCTTCTTCCAGGAAGCGCCTTCGCGCAACCCGATGACCACGCTCACACCGCTCTCCTTCATGTTGAGCGCATGGGCGTGACCTTGGCTCCCGTACCCGATCACTGCGACTTTCTTATTCTTGATCTGCTGAATATCGGCGTCTTTATCGTAGTAAATCTTCATCGCTCACTCCTTGGGTAATAGTCGTGTCAGGGAACTGATGGGACGTTGGGTCCGAGGTGACGCCTATTCGCGGGCAACTTTTTTCGTCTGCAGGCTCGTCGAGCGAATCGACTCACGGGCGACCGCGACCCGTCCGGTCCTGGTGAGCTCTTTGATGCCGAGTGGTTGCAGCAGGTTGATGATCGCTTCGATCTTGTGAGGATCTCCGGTCACTTCAATCGTGTAGGTTGCCGGTGTGGAGTCGATGACATTGGCCCGAAAAATATCGGCAATCCGTAACGCTTCTGCGCGATCTTCCGGTCGCGTATGCACTTTGATGAGCGCGGTCTCCCGCGAGACAAAATCGCTCTCATTCAAATCCACAACCTTGATGACGTCGATCAGTTTATTAAGCTGTTTCACGATCTGCTCGATGATCCGGTCGTCTCCGGACGTGACGATGGTCATCTGCGACATGGACGGATCGAGCGTCGGCGCCACAGAGAGACTTTCGATGTTGAAGCCGCGACCGCTGAACAAGCCGGCGACGCGAGACAGAGAGCCAAACTTATTCTCTACCGTTATCGAAATAATGTGTTCCATACCCAATCTGTACTCCCGACACCGTTTAGGCCGTGAGGATCGTATCCGAATCCTTCGGCGTCACTTGCCCGGATCCTGCCTGCTTACTCTTCAAGGCCGGCGGATCCTCCAAGATCATCTCATGATTACAACCGCCGGCGGGGATCATCGGATAGACGTTCTCATATCGATACGTCGGCACATCGACGATCACCGGCTTATTCACGGCAATCGCCTCTTTCAAAACATCATCGATCTCAGAAGGCTTACTGGCCCGAAGCCCGACCGCTCCGTACGCTTCCGCCAACTTCACAAAGTCCGGCGTTGTTTCCAGATCGCTCGACGCATACCGTCCTTCGTAGAAAAGATCCTGCCATTGACGAACCATTCCGTGAAACCGGTTATTGAGCACGATAATCTTAACCGGTAACTTATGCACGACGGCCGTCGCCATTTCCTGCATGTTCATCTGGATACTGCCGTCGCCCGCAATACAGAGAACCAACCGGCCTGGAAATGCAGCCTGCGCCCCCATGGCGGCAGGAAACCCGAACCCCATGGTCCCAAGCCCCCCCGATGTCAACCAGCGGTTCGGCTTGGCCAACTTAAAATATTGGGCGGCCCACATCTGATGTTGCCCCACATCAGTCGACACAATCGGGTCCAAATCTTTCGTCAGCTCATAGAGCCGCTTGATCACATACTGCGGCTTGGTCGGACCATCAGCGGCCTGTTGATAGGCAAGAGGATTGGCCTGCTGCCATTCACGAATCTGATTCCACCAGGGCTTGCGCAACTCCTGTTGATCGCCGTTCACCGTGGCACGAAGGATCTGGACTAACTCGCGAAGCACGGTCTTACAGTCGCCAACGATCGGAATATCGACATTCACATTCTTCCGAATCGAGGTCGGATCGATATCAATATGGATGACCTTGGCATGCGGGCAAAACTCAGAAACCTTTCCCGTCACACGATCATCGAACCGTGCCCCAATGGCCACAACCAGATCGGAATAGTGCATCGCCATATTCGCACAATAGGTGCCATGCATGCCTAACATGCCCAGGGACTGAGGATGTTCGCCGGGGAAAGCCCCGAGTCCCATCAAGGTCATGTCGACCGGCATATGAGTCAGCTCGGCCAACTCCAGCAACTCTTGTGATGCACCCGAGAAGATGACGCCGCCGCCGACGTACAAAATCGGCTTCTTCGCCTTCGTCATGGCCTCAGCCGCTTGCTTAATCTGCCACTTATTTCCCTCATATACCGGGTTGTAGCTTCGAATGGAGACGGAGCTCGGATAGGTAAACTCTGCCTTATCCATTGATACATCTTTGGGAATATCGACTAACACCGGCCCCGGACGCCCTGTCGTCGCAATGTAGAACGCTTCTTTGATCGTCGTCGCCAAATCGGCGACATTCTTCACGAGAAAGTTGTACTTGGTACAAGGACGGCTCAAGCCGATATTGTCCGCTTCTTGGAATGCGTCATTTCCAATCAGGCTCGTCGGCACTTGCCCGGTAAAGCAGACCATCGGTACAGAATCCATGTAGGCATCAGCCAAAGCCGTGATCACATTCGTCATGCCCGGTCCTGAAGTCACGAGACAGACCCCGGCTTTACCGGTTGCCTTGGCGTAGCCTTCTGCCATATGGCCCGCACCCTGCTCATGGCGAGTGAGCACCACCTCAATGTCCTTCTGCTGATGAAGCATGTCAAAAATCTTCAATACGACACCACCAGGAAGCGCAAAAACTGTTTTGACGCCTTCCCGCTTGAGGCATTCGATGAGGATTTCAGCACCTGTGAGCTTCATGATAGAACCTCCATCCACCCCGCCGGTAAAAACCGAGCGGAGGAATCGGCACGATAGGCGACGTTGCGGCTTATCCTAAGTAGACCGTACACGAATTCCATGATAACTCAGAACATTCTGAAAAATCAGGGATAAAGATGGATGATCCTAGCACCACGTATTTCATGGCGTCAAGAGTGCGGCACACGACATCCACCGCTCGCAGACAGTCTCCCTCCCCACGTGATACCTTGAGTTGTTCTCTCTGCGTAGGCCCTGAGTCGCCACTCCATGAACATGCCTGTCCATGTGACCATTCTCTCTCGCGAAGACTGCCATCTCTGCGATGTCATCTATCGTATCGCGATGCATCTCCAGACAGAGATGAACATCACCACAAGGAAAGTGGACATTGAGGGAGATAGCGCATTGACGGAACGTTATGGATCGAGAGTTCCTGTCGTCCTCATCGACGAGGTCGAACACTTCGCAGGTAAAGTGACAGAAGGAGAGCTCCGTCGAGCGATAAAAAAAGCGCGGTGGAGAAGACCTATAAGCCGGATTCTGTCCCGTCTGGGATGTGGTCCCAAGCGGGGGTGATCATTTCTCTGGGATCCGAGTTGCCTCGAACCTCAAGCGACCTACCCGAAGACCTCGGCCGGGCCAGCCGGTCGCCGACTCTCCGAAGAAAGCCGACAGATGTCTTCCTATTTGGCCTTGCATCGGGCGACGCTTACCGTGCCGGTGATGTCGCCACCACCGC
>JANYAJ010000065.1 GCA_025361385.1 Nitrospira sp. | reverse complement strand
ATTTTGGCGCTCCGTTCCGATCCGCATCAGCATAGCGTAGAGCGTCGTGGACTTGCCCGACCCGGTCGGCCCAGTGATCAGCACCATGCCAAACGGTTTCATGATATTTCGGAGAATGATTTGATAATCAGGGGGCACGAGCCCTAGGTCTTCCAAGTCGATGATGACATTGTCCTTTGACAGGATTCGGAGGACGACTTTTTCTCCCCACTGGGTGGGAATTGATGCGACCCGGAGATCCACTTTAAAGCCGTCGAGGTTGGCTTCGAATCGACCGTCCTGCGGGGTGCGCCGCTCGTCAATGCGCATACCCGACAGAATTTTTATCCGTGAGACCAGAGGGAGCTGAAGCGCCGGCGTGAGGCTGAAGACTTCCCGCATCACGCCGTCTACGCGGTAACGGACGACGGTTTCAAGTTCGAATGGTTCGATGTGAATATCGGACGCTCGTGTGACAGCCGCGTACAGGAGGAGGCGTTGGACCGCGTCCACGATCGTCGATTCGCTCCCGTCATGCTGTTTTGCCGAGGTGAGTTCGGTTGTTATATTCGTGGTCGCTCGGTCTAAGATCTCTCGCAGTTCTTTCTTGTACAACAGTTGCGCTCGTCTAATCGATGCTTCCGTTGCGAGGAACGGACTGACGCGGAGGCCTGTCGTGTGCTCAATCTCGCTCACGACTTTTCGTTCGCGAGGGTCTGCCATGGCGACGTGCAGTTGGTCGCCATCGCGATCGAATGGAACGAGAATATGTTTACGCGAGAAGGCTTCCTGTATCGTCCCGATGACGTCCCCCTTCACGTGGCCGATTGTCAGGTCGACGAATCTGACGTTCCAGCTGCGAGCAAGTTGGTCCAGCAAGAATGCTTGTGGGATGCGGCCTTGCTCGACCAGCGTATGGATGAGGGGAGTTCTGAGCCGTTGGGCAAGTGCGCTTGCCCTGTTAAAGTCGGCTTGGTCGATCACCCCGAGCTCTTCCACTAGCAGGGCTTGAAGTTCCTCGTTGCTGACCTTCAGCTCTGGCATGACTTATGTCCTTTGGTGAGTGTGTTCTCGACTTGCTTCACGAGCTCGCTCATCGAAAAGGTGGTCTTATTGAAGTAGGCGACGGCTCCGAGGTCCAATGCCTCCTGCTTATCTTGTTCTTGAGTCAGACTACTTAGTACGATGACGGGGATGGCTGATGTAAGGGCATCCTGTTTCAGAATGGTGAGGACGTCGAATCCTTGGAGTTTCGGCATGATCAGATCGAGGACGATCATATCAGGCCGTTCAGACCGAATGAGTTGAAGGGCTTCTTCCCCATCGGATGCGGTGGCCACGTCGTATCCCTGTCGGCGAAGGGTCGTTTCCGCCACTTTTCGGAACATCCGGTCATCGTCTGCGACTACAATCCTCGTCATGTATTTATCCCATCTTCGACGCGTGCGCGTTCGCCTGGCCGTTCTTCGTCATCAGTTTATTCCTCGCCAGTCCGCCCCCGTCAGGCAATTCATGACGCGGGCGAATTCGAGCTGCAATTGCGGGAGGAGGGCTGAAGTTTTCGCCACGTCTCCGGCCTTGCCCAGGCCTTCCATCTCAGCCGCCCGCTCCTGGGCCAGTCTGGCGCTAAAGCACGCAACCATCCCTTTCAAACTATGCGCAGTCTGCTTGATCATCATCGCGTTGCCTTCTGCCACTGCCCGCTCTAGCTCTTGCAGTCGTCGGGGGCAGTCTTCGAGAAATATCTCGACGAGTTCGGTGAGCAGTGTTCGATCTCCATCGACCCATAGAAGAGCCGCCGAATAATCCACTGGCTCGTTGATCTCGGCTGGATGCTCCTGATCGACGTTCATCGGGGGTTCCGCTCTTTCAATGACAGACAATACATCGATCACGCCATGATGAGACGCACCAGAACCGATTCGGTTGGGCGAGTGACACAGGTCACTGGTTTCTCGTTATCGGCAATAATTTGAATTACTGTAGGGGAACCGGAGGGCCAATGAATTGATGGCCAAACGGGATTGCCAAACTTCGTGCAGACGCCGGCTGCTTGGATGTCGAAGTGTGACTATCGATCATGCAGATGGCTTTCGAGGTCCAGGTAGACTTCATGCTGGCGGCCACAAGCGGCGGGGCTCGCGTGGTAAGCCATAGGGTGTCGCTGAGGGTATGAATAATACAGGCTAGACCGTCCCCGGCTCGATCGCACTGCGCTTTACGTCGCGCAGTAGTCGTTCGACAATCAATCGCATGAAGAAGAAGCCCAGCTTTGGGTTCTGGTAGTACAGGCGGTAGATCTGCTCGTCGGTCATCTGGTACAGCTCACAGTCGGTTTCGCACGTCACGGTCAGCGTGCGCACCTTCTCGGGCGAGAACAGGCCGATCTCGCCGATCAGTTCGCCGGGGCCGATGAAATGGTTGATGCCTTCTAACTTCAACCTCCCACTGGCCACGTACAGAATCTCGTCGGCCACGTCGCCCTTGCGGAACAGCACCTCGCCTCCCTTGTGCTTGCGCAGGTGCATGTGCGGCAGGAGCCATTCGGACACCGGCGACTCCACGGTGGCCTGCTCGATCTGCTTGGTTAGCCGGATTATTTCTACCAGTCGCTTGGCATTGATCGGCAACAGGATGGCGTTCAGAATGAATTCCGGCAATATAATCAATTCTGCGATGTCGAAGTGCGTGTGCAACATGCTGAAGATCAGGAGTAGAGCGCTGCTGGCCAGTGCCAATACTCTCAACGGCACCATATTTTTCATGTAGTGACTGGCGAGATAGAACACTCCACCCAGCATGCCGATGGCGGTAGTGATGTCGAAATGCATGGAGCCTGGTTCCTTCTGGTAATGCCTTACGAGAGTGACCCGCAAGGCAACGCCTGCGTCTGCCTCGAAGCCACAGACGGACCCATCAATGGTATTTCATCTGCCGACTCGGACGAATCCACCGGGTTGCAAAGGCGCCGCCGGCTGCCTGTTTTAGGATGTTGGCCTCCTCAATCACCAGGCGCAACTCGGTCTTGCGTATCATGACCGTGCAGAGGCTAGATCGTGAGCGTGAGGTCCTCCTCGAGGACCTCTAACCCCGGGATATGTAATTCACGAAGTTCACCAAGAATCTCATCTTTGTATGCCGGTTTCAGATGATAGGCGTACAGCGATATATCGTCTCGGTCGAGTTTTCTGAATTCCTGTGCAAGCAAAGCCGGTGTGAGATGTTTGCTTATACGGGCGAGTTCTCTCATAGAATTTGGATAGGAACATTCGATAAAGGCGGTTTTAAGGTGAGGGATCTGCCTCGCTTCGTGCCACAGTTCATCAGTGGAATAGGTGTCTCCACTATAGACGAACGCAGAGGAGCGATCTTGCACGATAAATCCTGTCGTTGGAACGGTGTGATTCACGAGGATAGGAGTGATGTCGAC
>JANYAJ010000036.1 GCA_025361385.1 Nitrospira sp. | reverse complement strand
CTTCGCCTCGAAGCATCCGGCCAAGTCCTCCGAGGCCAATTCCGACCGCGCGCAGCACTCAGCACTCAGGACTCAGCACTGTCGGGCGCAGGCGCGCCAGAATGGTGCCATCGCCGGTTGCTGGCCCGCATCCATCGATTGACCATTGGCAGGCTGAGGAAGGAAATCGAGCCGGTTACGGCGGCTGAATTCATGTCATTTCTCTTGCGGTGGCAACATGTGGCACCTGGGGCTCGCCTGCATGGAGAGGCGGGGCTGGCTGACGTGATCGCCCAGTTGGCCGGTTTCGAAGCGGCCGCCTCTGCCTGGGAACCACATCTGTTACGGGCGCGGTTGGCGAAGTATGAGCCGGAGTATCTGGACCGGCTCTGTTTAAGCGGGGCCGTCAGTTGGGGCCGGTTGTCTCTTCATCCGCGGTTGGCCCAGGGCAGCGATCTTGATCGACGTCGGATCGTCCCGACGAGTGTGGCGCCGATCGGTATCTTCCCACGTGAGGAGAGCGTGTGGTTGATGGATGTCTTCCACGCTGACGCCGCATCGGCCGGGCCTGACCCCTTTGTCCAGTTGAGTGCCGTGGCGCAAGCCCTGCGCCGCACCTTGTCTGAGCGAGGGGCAAGCTTCTTTGCCGATCTCATGCGAATGACCAACCATCTTCCGACTGAAGTGGAAGATGGGCTGTGGGAACTCGTGGCCACCGGCCTGGTCACGGCCGATGGCTTCGACAATCTCCGTGCCCTCATGGATCCGCGCCGCCGTCGAGCAGAGGGACGAGGACGGTCTCGCCGGCCTCGACATTCAGCCGGGCGGTGGTCACTGCTCCGAAGCGCCGTTAGCCATCAGCCGTCGATTCCCATGACTCAGCACCCAGCTGTTGAGTCCGTTGCGCGCCAACTCCTTCGTCGGTATGGCGTGGTGTTCCGAGATTTACTGGCCCGTGAATCGTTGGTTCAGTCCTGGCGCGATCTGCTGGTGCAATATCGGCGCATGGAGCTGCAAGGCGAGATCCGAGGGGGACGTTTCGTGTCGGGATTTGTCGGGGAGCAATTTGCATTGCCTGAGGCGGTACAGTCGATGCGGGCGTTACGCCAGATCGGCTTTGGCCTGCCCCAGGAGATCGCACTCTCTGCCTGCGACCCGCTGAATCTGGCCGGCGTCATTCTCCCGGGACCGCGGATACCGGCGGTGCCGGCCAACATCTTGATCTTCAAAGACGGGGCGATCGTACGAACGGTCACCGGACGCGGAGGCGAAGACCGATCGATTGGCCTCGCGCAGATCGTGCGCTAGCCCGATGTGCGCGGAGCGAGGGTTATTTCACAGCTGGCGCAGGGGCACCGGCACAGAGCACGTTCCATTGCGCGGCCAGATTCGCACTTCCCCCGCCCCATCCCAAAAAGGTTCCCGTATGGTCGACGTCAGCTCCTGACCCTTCCCATTTCAGGTCTTTCGCGTCACCCTTGACGCGGAATCGAGGCAGGCCCTTGCCTGCGCCTTCTTCCCAGACTCCGACGTAGCTGTAGGTCCTGCCATCGATGGCGGTCAGCCGGCCGGCGAGACAATCTGCGCTGGCGCGATAGAGAGGACGAAAACCGATCCAGCCTGATTGGACCTGCTCTTTCGGGCAGTACTTATCGCGCGGTTTGTACGTCGTGCACCATTTCGCCGCATCGTCTGGAGAGATTTTGGCTTCAGCCGTCGCTGCGGTTGTGCCGATGCCTGATTTGGTCGTCACTTGAGGATTCAGACATTTGGGGAGGTTACAGATCGGCAGGTATTCGGGATTCCCGCTCGATGCCGGAGGGACGGAGATGAGGAAGAGGCCCAGGAAGACTGAGGCATAGAGCCACGCGATATTGAGAATGGATGAGCGTCTGAGTCGCGGCATAGGACCTCCCTGTCGATAGAAGGTGGGGTGCGAGGTGGGGCCCACTGTAATCGCCGCCTATTTTCCTGTCAACAGAATCGGGGGCTAGGCAGGAATTGCGAGCAGGGGGCAACGGGCCCCACGGACCACCCGCTCGGTGGTGCTGCCGCGAAGCAGGTCGAACAGACTGTTGTGGCCTTCCGTCATCATCACGATTAGGTCCACGTCGAAATCCGCTCCTGCCGCCAGGATCCAATCGACCGGATCGCCCTTGGCGGCGAGGGTCTCCCACGACCAGCCTGGGCGCTCGGGCTTGGTGAATTTCGGGAGATCGGCTTCTTCCCCAAGATGCACCAGTTCGAATAAGACATTCTCGCTGCCCAACGCACTCGCCAGCTCAGCGGCGAGATCGATGGCCGGTTGCGGGGTATGGACAATGGGGATCAAGACGCGGGTGAGGTTGATCTTGCCTGTTTCCGTTGAGACGAATCCTTCTACGCCTGCCGGGACAAAGAGCGTTTTGGCATGGGTGGCGCGAGCCAATGGCTCGGCGACCGAGTGATGGGTGAGGCGAGCGAAGCCTTCGCGCTGGTGCGTCGATAGCACCAATAGGTCTGTGGGGTAGGCCGTCAGCTGTCTAAGAATTGCATCAGCGGCATGATCTGCCGCGGTACGGACACGTTTGATGACGACTCCTAATTTCGAGACATCTTCTTTCGTGCAGCCTTCCTGCAAGATTCCCCATCGAGCAAGGAGCGGTCGAATACGAGGGAAATCCTCGAAATCATTTCGGCCGACCGTGGGGTCGACATGCATCATCGTCAGTTCTCCTTGCACGAGGCAGGCGAGCTTCACGGCATGGGCAAATGCCGTTGCGTCGGCAGCGGAAAAGTCAGTGGGATGAAAAAAGCGGCGAAATGGAAGCATCGGTGTTTCGTTCGTCCTTCAGCAGTTAGTGTGCCAGTGCCCGAATTTGTTGGAGTCGGGCGTTGTGATCAGATGCGGTGAGTATCTCGAAGTTCGCCTGGGCTTGGGTGTGAAAGGCGGCTTGCTGGTCGTCCGGCAAGCCCAGAAGGGTACCGAGCGATGTCACATATTCCCCCCGCCCTCGGGCCAGATCCTGCTCCACATTGGCCTCGTTCAGGGCCAGAAAGGCCGTGAGTTTATGTTCAGGATGCAGGAGCCCGTCTTCATTCCACCAGGTGCGTCCGGACGTCGTCCCTGTGACGTTGGAGGTGGTATCCGTGGTTTCTTTGATCGTGCCTTTGATTGTGCAGCCGGACGCCAACAGCAGCAGTATCGGAAATAGGGCCCAAACAGTGCGTTGTTTCATCACGGTCCCTCCTCTGTGGGGCTTGGAGCCGATGGTCTTGTCGCAGATTGTCGCCGCTATATATAGCATAAGAGCACCGGAGTACTAAAGTTCAACCTAGTGGGTGCCGATAGGAGAGCTATGCGGTGGGCTGCAGTGATCCTAATGAGTTGAGGAGATCTCTCATGTCTATCCAAGCGCTGACCCAAGTCGACCCTAGCCAGTTCTTTAACCTCGTGCCAACCAGTACTACGGGCACCCAGCGGCTGGATACGAAGGTCAGCGGAGTTGCCGTGTCGACCGACTTTTCAGGTCGGTTGAGCGTGACGACGGCGGAGGGTGACAAGATCACCATCTCGGCGAATCTTCAATCGGATTTTCGTGCGGCAAACTATACGTCTCATGCTGCTGGCGATGGACAGACGGTGGATGTGCAAGCGAAATATGCCGAGTCTTCGCTGAAGCAAGAGTTTGGCGTGACGGTCGAAGGCGATCTGAACGACCAAGAGGTCAAGGATCTGAGCAGCCTGTTCCGAAAGGTCGCGAACATCTTCAAGAAAGTCTTGAACGGGCAGGATGATGCCGCCCTCGCCAAGACCGCAAAACTGAGCGATAGCTTTGGGAACTACTCCTCCCTGTCCGCTCTGGATCTGAATGTCGATTTCAAGCGGTCTGTGACCCGCTTTGCCGCAGCATTGACGGGTGAGGTGCCTGGCCAGCCCACTACCACGGCTCCGGATCCGGCGCCGACGGCCACGACTCCTGCGACCATCCCTTCTGCTCCAACGCCTCAGGCCGTGACCTTTGGTCCGGTACCAACGACGGATGCGGCGATCCCGGCTCCGTCTTCCGATACCACAGCTTCTGATGCCACACCCCCGGCGTTAACGAGCGACGCCGTGAACCAAGGTGAGGCGACTACGACGGCAGCGGCGACCCCGGCTCCGTCTACTGGTATCACGGTGCCTACCCAGGTTACGGTGCCTGCGGCCGTGCCGAGTCAGACCTCGTCTATCGTGCAGCAAGTGTTGGATGCGACGAAGACCGTTCAGATCGAGACGACAAAGCTCAATAAATACTTTTCGCAATTCCTGAAGAACTTCGGGAAGACAGTGCAAAATGAGAAGGCCAGCGACAGGCAGCAGGCTGAGGGGGCTCAGACGAATCCGGCTCCTACGGTGCCTACGGTTCCCGCACAAACGGGGAGCTCGGTCTATCTGGCCTACCAGTCAACACGGCAGACGTCGTTCTCTCTTTCAGTCACAACGTAGGGCAAGAGCGTCAGCCACAGGGCTGGCGTCAAGCAAGACACGGCGAGGCTTGGTGATCCCAAGCCTCGCCGTTGTCGTTTTAGCGCCGGTGTTAGTTAACCCACAGGCGCTGATACCACTTCTTGTCGAGTGGGCCTGAGGTCGTCTCAATGTTCATCGTCTTGCGGATCTCGCCGATGTTCCAGCCTGTGAGGTTCGCAGTGTCTGTACTTCCCGCTCATACCGTTCGCGGAGTTGCTGCCGATAGGCGGTCGCAGCCGCACAGTCATCCTGGGCGGTCCAGGGATGGCGGGGAGTAGCCAGACTGTCCTTCTTGCTCGCTGAGGCCGCACGATCAGAATGTGCTCCCTCAATGCGCGCAGTGAAGGACAATCTGGCCACTCCCCTAGGGTGGATAGACTGAAGATATGAATTTGAGAGGAGGGGGTCCTGTGTTCGTGCACCCCACGCCGTGGGAGGCTACGTAGCCTTCTCCTTGTATGGTAGCCGCGTTGACAAGGAGTTCAGCACGCGCAAGAATCGCGCAACGGCGTATTGCTAGAAAAGAGAAAGGTTCCAGGAACCATTGATGGCTCTATGCGTGATAGCTGGTGCTAGAGAGGGGACGCACATGGAGTTGGCAAGCAGATCCGACGAGGAAATCCTGGCGATTGCGAATCCCATCATGGACAATCTGATGGAGGGGTCAACGGAGATTAACCACGCGAAACACACGAGGGACTTCACCGACAGATTGAAGGCTATCGTCACCAAGGATCATTTGGAGAAGGTGTGTCGGCGTTATCAAGCTGACTGGGGCTATTTCTCAAAGAGGGAGTTTGTCGCCGTCTTTCGACGGCCCACATCGGTCGCCGTGGTGTGGAGGCAATGGTGCACAAAACGAGATGGAGAATTCGTGGCCGAGCTAGTCCTTGTCGAGAGAGAATCAAAGTATTTGGTCGATCATGCCATGGTGTTCTGATCCGCATGCACACCAATCAATCGAAGGCACGCCATGCCGCAGACCGTCATTCCTCAACTCCGTATCAGCAGCGCAGCCCATAGTCTGAAGTTCTACGTTGACGGTCTCGGATTCGCCGTTGACTGGAAGCATCAGTTCGATCCGGGCTATCCGCTGTTCATTCAGATCTCCCGAGCCGGGCAGACCCTCTTTCTCACCGAGCACACCGGAGACTGCCAAGTTGGGGGCGCTGTGTATCTTATTGTTCCAAACGCCGACACGTGCTTCTCGGAGTTCATAGGCCACGGCATCACAGCAATCGATCCGCCTCACAATACGCCTTGGGGAACACGAGAGTTCGTGGTGACCGATCCGGACGGGAACCGCTTGCGATTCGCGAGCGATCTTGCCGAAGAGCGTAGACCGTGAACAGTCGGTGTTCTGTGTTTTTCAAGACGATACGTTCAGAATATCCCCGTTTGCCCCACATTGTATTTGACCAAACAACCGGAATAGGTTTCTTATGCAGAATGAAGAGCCAATTCGTTGTCGCATGGCGGCTTGCCGGGAAGCGCTCAACGACGGCAAGGAGTGGAGTTTCTATCTTATTAATGACAACCTCATTGCGTTCGACTTAGTCGTGCTATACGCGATCGGCTATGAGTGGGGCGATATTGGGAAGAGCGAGACCGCCGATGTGCGGACCTCTGGTCTGGCACCAGGCGCCCACGCGCTTCTGTGGCGAGACGATGGGACCGGTGCCGAATTACGCATGGAGCTCAAGGTACGCGTACACGCGTGTGATAGCGAAGTGCGAATGCAATTCGAATTCCCCAAGCTATACCGCCAGCATAACCTACAGATAGTAGAAGGGCTGGGTAAGCCGGGGTGGCAAGTTCCTGCCGAGGGAAAGGCAAAGGCTGAAGATGGTTCCAAGAGTCATTGAATACGTGCGATCTGTAGTTTTCGATCAAAGGCTCCATGCTTGAACTCAGACCGACCTGCGAGCACTGCAACAGGGCTCTGCCACCGGAGTCGCT
>JANYAJ010000020.1 GCA_025361385.1 Nitrospira sp. | reverse complement strand
TTTTGAGAGAAGAGAGCACACCGGCGACGGCAATGGGATGCTGCAGGTAGGGCTCTCCGGACCTCCGGAGCTGCCCTTCATGCGCTTTGGCAGAAAATTCGTAGGCCTTGCGGACTAGGCCGAGGTCGGCATCCGCAGAATTGCTTCTGATCCGATCCAGCAGTTGGTCGAGGTCTGTGACCGTTTCGTACACCATGGTTCACTCACTCCATCACACTCGGTCGAACATCGCGAATGCGGAGCTGAATCCGGTCACGGCCGTTCCAATGGTTCAGTTCAGGCGTGAAGGCCAGATCGACCGGGGTCCGAGACGGAATGCCCCGTTCCAGCAGCGACTTCATCCCGAAGGCAATACTGTCGAACGGCATTGAGGTGCCTTGCCGCACCGTCATTTTCAAATGTTTCTCACCGACCGTACGCGCATCCAACACTTCAAGACGGGTCACGGCAAACGTAGGCTCGGGATTACCAGCCCCGAACGGATGCAGGGAGCCGATTTCCTGGAGCAACTGCAAATTCACATCGTTCAACCGCACCTCGGCATCGACATTCAAGGTCGGAACCTTGGCGCCTTCATGGTTCCACCCGGCCACCACGCCGGAGAACTTGGCTCGGAACTCATCGATCCGGGACTCACGAATCGTCACCCCCGCGGCGCTGGGATGCCCGCCGAACGCCTCCAGCATCTCCCGGCAGGAAGCCAACCCTTGATAGAGATCGAACCCGCCGGTCGTCCGCGCCGAGCCCTTGGCAATACCCTGCTCATTGATCGCCATCACAATCGCCGGGCGCTGAAACCGATCGACCAAACGCGCGGCGACAATGCCGACCACCCCGAGATGCCAATGGCGAGAGGCCACGATCAAGGCGGGCGGCAGATCTTGATCCTTCAGCGAGGCCAGCGCCTCCGCCATGATATCCACTTCGATGCGCTGCCGTTCCCGATTCAGTTGCTCAAGCCGGTCGGCCAACTGCTGCGCCTCGGCCGGATTGTCGGTCGTCAACAACCGCACACCCAGCATGGCATCGTCCAATCGTCCTGCGGCATTGATGCGCGGCGCCAGCTTGAAGGCGATGGTTTCCGCCGTACAGTCCCGCGTCACCCCCGCCACCTGCTTCAACGCCCGAACCCCGCAGCGCGCGCCACGCGACAACTGCACGAGCCCTTCGCGCACAAAATTTCGATTCTCATCGTGCAGAGGCACCACGTCGGCGACCGTCGCCAAGGCCACGAGATCGAGCAACGATTCCAACGGCACTCCGGCAACTCCATAGCGCAGCTGGTAGGCCTGCGCCACCTTGTAGGCCAGCGCTGCGGAACAGAGACCGCGAAACGGATAGAGGGCCCCGACTCGATGAGGATTCAACACCGCCACAGCCGGCGGCATCTGCTCATCGCTCTGGTGATGGTCGGTCACCACCACATCCATACCGAGCTGCGCTGCCAACGCAATTTCTTTATGCGAGGTCGTGCCGCAATCGGACGTCACCAAGAGCGAGATGCCTTCGTCATGCAAGCGCTGCACGGCGCCGAGGTTGAGTCCATACCCTTCGCGGAGCCGATGCGGAACATAGGCGCGAACCTTGGCCCCCAACCCGCCAAAGAACGACATGTAGACGCTGGTCGCCGTAATCCCATCGACATCGTAGTCGCCGTAGAAACAAATCGGCTCCTGAGTCGTGACGGCGCGATGGAGCCGCTCGACCGCCTGTTCCATATCGGGAATCAAAAACGGATCGTGCGGTGATTGCAGCGACATCCACGACGTCGCTTCATCCGGCGTCGTCACACCGCGAGCCAGGAACAATGATGCAGTAGCAGGAGAAATCGAGAGGGCTTGAACCAACGAAGCTTGCTGCAACAGATTGATATCACGGAAGACCCAGAGCTTGGACTTCATGAGGACCCCTTACACGATTCAGAGGCGAAAGAGATGCTAACTAGCTGAGAATTAAAGGGATACTAGCCTCTCGGCTCTCTGTTGTCAAACTCAGGAATGTGAGGCTCGCAGATGAGGGACAGAGGGGTACTTAAATCGAAATCCGCTGCAGGGGAATAAAAAAAGAGGGAGTAGCCTGCCAGAATCCTGGTGCTACTCCCCCCCTTTTTGCACGTAGTTCTTGACGAACTCTTCCGCGTTCTTTTCGAGCACGTCATCGATTTCATCGACCAGCTTGTCGATGTCTTCTTTCATCTTCTTGCCGGCTTCGACGACCTTGGGATTCGCCTTAACGTCGTCTTTCCCCTGCGGCTCACGCTTGGCTTCCTGCTTGCGCTCCTGTTTCTCCATCCGAGCACCTCCCGTGTTTCTGGGAAACTCTCGTGGATCAGCACCAACGTGATCCCTGCGATCACCTTACTCCAGGGTCATTTCAGCCGTCAAGCCGAGCGCAGAAACGCGAAGGGGCGTCAGTCTTGAGCTATTGGCCGTCAGCGTTCAGCTCCGTGCTGATGGCTGAAGACTGACAGCTTCTATGCTCGTCCTAATTAAACGATCAAGGATACAATTAGAAGTGCGACGATATTAATGACCTTGATCATCGGATTGATCGCCGGGCCGGCTGTGTCCTTGTACGGATCGCCGACCGTATCGCCCGTCACTGCCGCCTTGTGCGTATCCGTCCCCTTCAGACCCTGTTCCTCAATATACTTCTTGGCATTATCCCAGGCGCCGCCGCCGCTCGTCATCGAAATCGCGACGAACAGACCGGTGACAATACTACCGACGAGCATGCCGCCCAAGGCCTGTGGCCCCAGGATCATGCCGACGAGAATCGGTGAGACGACCGGAATCAATCCCGGCACCATCATCTTCTTGATCGCCGCCTGCGTCACGATGTCCACGCAGGTCCCGTATTCCGGCTTGCCGGTGCCTTCCATAATCCCTTTGATCGTCCGGAACTGCCGCCGCACTTCTTCCACCACCAGACCGGCTGCCTCTCCCACGGCTTTCATGCAGAGGGCCCCGAAGATAAAGG
>JANYAJ010000255.1 GCA_025361385.1 Nitrospira sp. | reverse complement strand
CCTCTTTTCGTCCGAGATGCCCAAGCCCTCTGGCCGCCGCACCGCGAACGGAGGGTTGTTTATACGTCAGCGACTCAATCATGATGGGGACACCGCGCTGGTCGTTCAAGTCAGCGATCGTGCGAATCGCATCAGCTCGATCCTCGGGATTCAGCGATTCTGCAGCCTGATGCAGTTGAGTCCACGCTTCTTTCTTGCCGAGCCTGATCAAGGCCGCATAGGCCGCGATACGAACCGTGCTCAGGTCGTCCTTGGTCGCCGATTCAACTAACGACATGACGCCAAGATCTCCCGTTCGACCGAGCGTTTTCACCACGCGCGCCTTCACCAATCCTGCTTGATCCTCAATCGCCGCGCGCAATTTCGTCGATTTCCGACCGGCCTCGGATCGCCCGAGCCCCTCGACGGCAAGAACCCGAACCGGGCCTGAACCATCGCTGAGCCCATCCTCAAAATAGGGGACGACCTCGTCAGAATCCACCTCTTTGAGTGCAGTGTACGCAGCCCCGCGCATTTGATCACGCATGTCCTTCACCATCATGATCGAGTCGCTGACGTATAAACAACCCTCCGTTCGCGGTGCGGCGGCCAGAGGGCTTGGGCATCTCGGACGAAAAGAGGTGCGGGGGCAGATTGAGCAGCTTCTGAAGGATCCTATCCCGGGCGTGCGCGAATCGGCGGTGGGGAGCTTAGCGGATCTGGGAGGGACTGAATCAGTGCCGGCACTCACGCAGGCGCTCGGTGACGGCAACTTCACCGTCCGTGCCTCAGCGATTGCCGGGTTGCTCCAACTCGGCCAGCCCTACTCGGCCGTGGCGCCTACCGTACAATCGTTGGCCCAACAGAACGATACGGCTATGCGCGCTTCTGCAGCCTATGCCCTTGGGAAAGCGACCAAGGCCAATGCTCCTGGGGCGATCGCGCTGTTAACCAGTTTGACGGCTGATCCGCTTCCCGGTCCGAAGATTGTGGCGCTCCGATCGCTCGGGCATGTGGGGGATCGTGAGCTGGTTCCCCTCATGAAGGAATTACTTCATGACACAAACGATGCTGTGCGAGCCACCGCAGCAGGGGCGTTGTTGCACTTGCTCCAACAGAAAAAGTAGTTTTATCGATAGGATAGGGCGACCCCCTTGTTTCAGATTGACAGGGTAGGGTAGAGTTTTGTATACAGACTCGGCTTGAGACTAGCCTCGCCAATGCGAATCTCAATTATGTTCGAGTCACCCAGGGCGGAATGCGTTCCCGTTTCCCCTCATGGCCGGTGGTAGGTGTTAAGGGAACGAGAGCATCAACGCAGCAGTTATTTGTCCATCACAAGGAGGCAGTCATATGAAGAGTGCGTTATCAATTGTATTAGGTGTGGCAGCCGTCGCGTTTGTCGCGGCGCCTCTCACCTCGTTTGCGGGCGGCACCATTGCCGGCAAAGTGACCTTTGCGGGCAAGTCTGAGCAAGGCGAATTTTCTTTCGCGAAGTTTCCCAACCCCAAGTTTTGCGTGAAGAATCCCAATAAGTCGTTGATGGATGGGGACAAGCGCTTCTTCAAGAAAATTGAAGTGGGCAAGGATGGCGGTCTCAAGGGCGCCGTCGTCGCCGTTGTCGATATCGAAGACAAGGCGTTCATGGATGCCTATACGGGCACCGAAGTCGTGGCGGAGTTCTGTGAGTTCCTCCCGTTCACCGGTGTGGTGGTGAACAATAAGTCTTTCAAAGTTGAAAATCACGACGCCGATGCCGATGACCCAAAGTCGGTTGCAGGCGTATTGCACAATCCGCATAGCTTTGTGGTGAAGGGTACGAGCTCGGCCACCGGATTCAACATCGCATTGGCCAAGAAGGGTGACAAGCTCGATAAGCCAGTGGTGTTCCGTGGTGGTGCAGAGAAGGACGGCTTCTATCGGTTACAGTGCGACCAGCATGAGTTTATGCAGGGCTTCTTCCTCCCGGTGTCGAATGCGCATTTTGCCGTGGTGAAGGAAGATGGATCGTTCGAGCTCAAGGATGTGCCGGCCGGCAAGCACAAGATTGTCGCCTGGCATCCGTTTGCAGCCAAGGGCAAGAAGGTTGAGTTTGACGTGGACGTGCCCGAGGGCGGAACTGCCACAGTCAAGGCTGAAATTAAGTAAGCGAACGTTGTGTCTTCGCGGGGTCACCCGCAATCAAAGGGCAGCGGAGCAATCCGCTGCCCTTTGTGTTTGTGCAGAGTGCTGCGTCCGGTCAGCTGCCTTGCCTTTCAGTTTCCGATCTAGGTAAGATGCCGACTTTCAAGGAAATTTTCCTGATAGGAGTGGTGTGTCACGAGAACTCTCGCTCGCAGAAATTTTCCAGCTTGGGTACTACTGGGAGACGAAAATCCTACTCACGGCCATTAGGCTGGATGTGTTCTCCGCCTTGGATGGGAAACGGAAAACCCTTCATGAGGTGGCCGTTCGTCTTGGTGCCCATGAGCCGACATTGGGGCTCTTGCTGAATGCCCTTGTTGCGATGCGGTTGTTGGAGAAGGACGGGGATTCCTACGGAAACTCGACGGCGGCAGCTACGCACCTGGTCCGCAATTCTGCCCAATATATCGGGCATCTTCTCCTGCTTCACGATGCTGAATGGGACAACTGGGGCAAGCTGGAGCAGACGATTCGCACGGGGGAGCGGTCTGTCGATCGGCATGTTTTTGAGACCGATCCCGAGTTAGGCCTCAATGTGCTGGCGGTACTTCATCGGATCGGGCAGCAGAGTGGGCCAGACTTCGCCAAGCGGCTGCAGCTGAGCGGGCCGGTTCGGCTGCTAGATCTGGGAGGCGGAGCCGGGACGAATGCGATGGCCTTCTGCCAGGTCTACCCAGAGTTGACGGCGACGGTGTTCGATTTACCTGCGACGCTCCGACTCACGGAACGAACGGTGAAAGAGGCCGGCTTGGAATCTCGGATTTCGTTGCGTCCAGGTGATTTTAATAAGGATGGACTTGGCGGACCCTACGATGTCGCACTGATGTCCGATATCCTGCATTATCAGGACTTTTCGACGAACGCAGCATTGGTCAAGAGGGTCTGGACCCATCTGGCGCCAGGTGGCCGTTTAATCATCAAGGATCGATTCCTCGATGAGGCAGGCACGGGTCCGGCCTGGACCACCGCCTTCGCGGTGCATATTCTGGTCAATACGCAGCAGGGCGGCTGCTATAAGACGGCAGATGCGATGCAGTGGATGAGGGAAGCCGGCTTCTCAACCGTGACAGAGCTGGAACCGACAGCGGTTGTGCTGGGTACGAAGTCCAGTCAGGCCTGAGAGCCGAGTGTGCGACAAGGAACATTATGCTTGAATGGCTAAAACAGCCTGGTTTTTTTGGCACCCACGCCACGGTCGGGGCGGACATGAGCCAGCTTATGGCGACGTTCTTCACGGGGCTCTTCGTGATCGGCTGGATTCAGGCGCGGAGACGTAAGGCCGACGCCCATCATTGGATGATGTTCGGCGGGATGATCGCCATGGTGGCCTTCTTCATGAGCTACTATTTGTTTCGTCAATTAGGCGTGTTGGCCTTTGAGGGGAAAGAAGGTTTTGGCGGGTCGCAAGCGCTCTACGATTATGTCTTCATTCCCATTCTAACCGTACACATCATTCTGGTCATTCTCGGATTGATTATGGCGATCTACATGATCGTGTTGGGTTTCCGCGCCCAGCAAGTGATTGACGGAGTCCGATTGCTTAAGGAGACGCTGCTCCTGACGACCTGGAGGAAGATCGGGGTGATCTTTGGGAGTGTCACGGCTCTGGTGAT
>JANYAJ010000537.1 GCA_025361385.1 Nitrospira sp. | reverse complement strand
AGCACGGTGAGGTGGCTGGTATCCACAGTGTCGAACGCGTCTTGCAAACGATTCGTATAGATTCCCGCAATCAACGCCGCCACCTACGGGATGCCCTTAATCGTTGAACTGGGAGTGTTCTTCGACGTGCTCATCGCGGCGTTGATTGCGGGAATCTATACGAATCGTTTGCAAGACGCGTTCGACACTGTGGATACCAGCCACCTCACCGTGCTGAAGGAATAAGTGAAGGGTGTATTGTGATGATCGAAGTCCTTGTGTTATTGATCGCCCCGCTGCTCGCGGGGGGGTTGAGCTTGGTTATTCATCGGTCTTCTCTCCTCCACGCGATCAACCTCACGAGTATGAGCCTACTCGTGGGGGCAGAAATCATGATCACCAGGACCGTGTTGAAGGATGGTCCGTTCACGGCGCTGGGACAGTTGGTCTATCTCGACGCCTTGTCGGTCTTCATTCTCTTCATCATCGGGGCGGTCGGGCTGGCCTGTTCGCTCTACATGCGTTCCTACATGGACGACCAGGTGGCGCGAGGGGTGATCGCACCCTCACGGCTCAACCTTTTTTTTTTCCTCTTTCACATGTTCCTGCTGGCGATGGTCATCGCGACCGTCGCGAACAGTGTCGGAGTGCAATGGGTCGCCATCGAGGCGACGACGCTCGCCACAACCTTCCTGATTGCCTTCTGGCGACGGCGAGAGTCCTTGGAAGCCGGATGGAAGTATCTCATCCTCTGTTCGGTTGGGATTTCCCTCGCACTCTTTGGCGTGGTGCTCACCTATTATTCCTCGCTACATGTGCTGGGGGACGTCAGCGAGGCGTTGAACGTGACGCAGTTGCTGCCTGTGGCCGGCCAGTTGAATCCGCATGTGTTGAAGTTGGCCTTCATTTTCATTCTTGTGGGCTATGGCACCAAGGTAGGACTCGTGCCCATGCATAGCTGGCTACCGGATGCCTATACCGAGGCGCCGGCTCCGGTGGCAGCGATGCTGGCTGGTGTGCTCGAAATTGTCGCGGTCTACGCGATTCTCCGCATGAAGATGATTGTCGACCACGCCGTTTCCCCTACTTTCACCGGAGGACTGCTGGCCTTGCTCGGATTTGCCTCGTTTGTGACGGCCGCGTTTTTCATCCTCATTCAGCACAACTATAAACGGCTGTTTGCCTACTCCAGCATCGAGCATATGGGAATCGCCATGATCGGCTTCGGGGTCGGGGGTCCGCTGGGAGCCTTCGGTGGACTGTTTCATTTGCTGAATCACGCGTTCGCCAAGTCGATGGCGTTTTTTGCCGCAGGCAACATTCACCGTCGCTTTCACACGGTGGAGATCGGTCAGGTCCAGGGACTGGCCATTGCGCAGCCCTGGACCGCCATGGCCTTGATGATCGCGGGGCTGGCCTTATCGGCCCTTCCTCCCTTCGCCTCATTTGTCAGCGAAGTGCAAATCGTCACGGCCCTGGCTGCGCAAGGGGTTCCGGGACAATGGTTGAGCAACAGCGGCGGCATGGTGACCGTTGCCTTCTCGAACCAATTCACCAGCCTAGGCCTCACTGGACTGTTTCTGCTCTGCTCCGTACTTGCATTCAGTGGCTTGCTCTATCGCATTACCGGCATGGTCTGGGGCACCCCGCCGGAGGGAATCGTCCGGGGAGAAGCCTGGACCTTGGGGCATCTGCCGATCATCGTGCTCGCTGCGGCGTTGGTGGGATTTGGGTTCTTCCTCCCTCAGCCCATACGGCAACTGTTGGAAGAGGCGACGCGAATAATCCTGGTTCACTAGGGGGATGACTGCCATGGCAGAGTCGAGGTCCTGCGACGAAGTACTCAAAGCCGCGTTCCCGTCCATCGTACAGGAGGACGTGGTTCAGGGGGAATGCTCTCATTTTCTTGTCTCCAAGGATCTCCTCCCGGCAATCACCCGTTACCTCCATACCCAACCGAGCTTACATGGCAGGCTCACGCTCTTATGGGCTGTCGACAATCGCCCCGCACGCAACACCTATGGATTGCACTACCTGTTCACCCTGGAGCTCTCCCGCCGCTGGGTACTGTTATCCACTGAACTTGCGGAAGACGATCGGTTATTCCCCTCCATCACGCCGCACATTCATGCCGCACAGTGGTACGAGCGAGAGATTCGGGACATGTTCGGATTGATTCCACTGGGGCATCCGGACTTGCGACGTTTGGTTCGGCACGAGCATTGGCCCAAAGGCACCCACCCGCTCAAAAAAAACTTCCGCTGGGACCAGGTATTGGGGCGGCAGCAAGGCGAAC
>JANYAJ010000505.1 GCA_025361385.1 Nitrospira sp. | reverse complement strand
GTCTACGGCCGCCAGATGGCCCGGTATCCGAGAGCCTTCGCGAAAAGTCTTGCCGTCGTGGATCTCCTGGCGGAAGGACCGATTGAATTAGCGTTTGTGGGAGTCACGAACGATCCAGGATTGGAGGCATTGCAGCGCGCGGTGCGCGAGGTGTTCCTTCCGCATCGTGTGATTGCCTCCAGCGACGGGACTGGTGTGCCGTCCAAACATCCTCTGCTTTCCGGCAAGGACTTAGTGGAAGGAAAGGCCGCGCTCTATATCTGTCGCAATTTTTCCTGCCAGCGTCCCCTTACCGATCCGCGAGAAGTCACCGAGGCATTGCTATCCGAATCGCGACGAACGGATCAACCGGCCCAACAGACGCTGTTGCAAGGAACCGCATACCCGGGATCTGCCAGTCCTGAGGGGACAGCCAGATATGCCGCACGCCTCGTGAGCCAAGCACGCCATGCCGGCCACATGGAACATGGGTATGGCCGGTTCGGCAACAGCGGCTTCACGACATCCCGACTGGGATTCGGGACCTATCGGGTCGATACAAAGGAACCGGAGCAGCGAGAGGCCTTGAAGAAAGCGCTGCGAGAAGGCGTCAACCTCATCGACACGTCGACGAATTACATGGATGGCGACAGCGAGCGCCTGGTCGGTTCTGTCTTGGGCGAATTGTTCAAAATCGGTGAGCTGACACGAGAAGAAGTGATCGTCGTTTCAAAGATTGGCTATGTGGAAGGGCAGAATCTCAAACAGGCGGAGACGCGGGAACAGGCCGGGCGCCCCTACCCTGACATGGTCAAATATGGCGAGGGCATCTGGCATTGTATTCACCCGGAGTATCTGGCCGATCAGCTCACCCTGTCACTGGACCGGCTAGGGCTGGCCACGCTCGATGTCTGCTTACTCCACAATCCGGAATACTTTCTATCCGAAGCAGCCCATCATGACGGTGGCAATCTCGTGATTGCGCGGGAAGCCTTTTATCGCCGAATTGAACAGGCCTTCACGTTTTTCGAGTCTCAAGTCGCGGCGGGACGGATCAGCTATTATGGTGTGTCCTCGAATACGGTCACGGCAGATCCATCGAATGCCGAGGCGACATCGCTCTCTCGCCTATACGACGCGGCACGAGCGGCTGCGACGTCACTGGGCATGGAGCGCCATCACTTCGGGGTGCTGCAATGCCCCATGAATCTCTATGAGTCAGGCGCCCTGATGACACCCAATACCGGCAGGGATCAGCAGGAGACGGTCTTGGAGCTGGCGCAGAGAGAAGGCATCGCGGTCTTGGTCAATCGCCCGCTGAATGCCATGCCGACGAAAAAGAGCGGCGTGCTTCGGTTGGCAGATTTTCCGCTCCAAGGCGATCCCGTGGATTTCGAGCAACAATGCCAAACGGTTGCGGCGCTTGAAGAAGAATTCCTCAAGGACATTGCCCCAAACCTTCAACAGAGCGGTCCAGGCATGCCCCCGGCCGACTTCTTCACCTGGGCTATTGAGCTGACCCGCGTGCGGCCTCAGATTCAGGGACTGGAACATTGGGAGCAGATCGAGCATCAAATGATCGCGCCTCATTTCAATCGAGTGATGCAGGCCCTCTCTCAACAGCTCACAGGAACAGCGACTGCACAGTGGGAAGCCTGGCGCAATCGCTATGTGCCGCAATTGCTCACCCTGTTGGGCGGACTCCGCAGAGAAGCGACCGAGCGCAGCCGTACGAGAGCGGCCTCGATCTCTGCAGCCCTCAATCCCCTCCTACCCAAGGCGCGGCACAACGAATCTCTGTCACGAAAGTCCTTATGGGTGTTGGCTAGCACACCAGGAGTGACCGCGGTGCTGAATGGGATGCGATCACTCGAGTATGTCAGTGACTCGATAGAAATTCTGCAGTGGGAAAGGCTCCCAGACGTCACACGTCTGTACGATACGATGAGCAAGCTCGGTCAGTCGTAGGTGGGGACCGGTTTACCCTGACGAGCAACGCGCATCCGCTACCGACGGCTGCCGATCAGGTGATGCAGGCTATCGAGCGCATGGCTGAACCACGTTCCATTGCTGTCCGCGTGACGGCTTCCATTCTTGAGACGTTTTTTCTGCACCATCAATTGCTTCACACGAGCGGCGGAGTCTTTAAACGCTGGACTCGACCGGACAATGCGCTGGTAGAGGATTGACGCCTCCTCTATCTCTCCAATCGATTCCAGGGTTCGTGCGAGGAAGTACTGTACATTGATGACCTCATTTCGTGACCCAGACGGATCGCTCAACGCCCTGCGGAACGCGTCGATCGCCGCAAGATGTTCCTCCAGCTCCGTATAGCAGAGCCCGGCTTGTGCGGCGGATTTAAACGAATACGAGCGATCCTGGCCGGCACGATTGAATGCCTCGATTGCCTCGCTGAAGCGCCCTTCTTTTCTCAGGGACACTCCCTGGCCATATGACATATCAGGAGTGACAGCCGATTGGTTTGCCTGCGCCTCCGTCACTGATGCGCCGACCTGAAAGGATGGAACGGTCGGCTGTGGCAAGTGAAGAGGCGTTTCAGTGGGATCATCGGCGGCAACGGCCAATGTGCCAAGTTCATCAATTTTTCCAAGCGGAAGAATCCCGCCTCGACTTCGGTCGAGGGCTGCTTGGGCCACGAGCTTATGCGTGATAACGCCAGTTTGCTCTGCGAAGCCATAGGTCATGGCAATATCGCAGATCTGATTGATCAGGCGAGGGATGCCCTTGCTCAGCCGATGTACGAGGGTACAAGCCCTATTGGTAAAGAGGGCTTGAGTCCCGCCGGCCTTCTGCAATCGATGGCTGATATATTGGCTGGTCTCGTCTTCAGTGAAGGGCTCCAGGTGATGATCCACCACAATACGTTGGGCGAATTGAGTCATATCGATCCGCTGTAAGAGGGTATGAAGTTCAGGCTGTCCGGATAAAATAATTTGCAGCTTGAGCGCCTTACCATCGTTTAAATTCGAGAGGAGCCGTAACTCCTCCAACAGCTCAGCCCCTAAACTCTGCGCCTCGTCTACCATGAGCAGCACACGGCGGTTCCGCCTCGACTCACGATTCATAAACTCTGAAAACGTATGGTAGGCCTCCACGGGGTCCAATCGCTTCTGGCTGAGGCCTAAGGCAAGAAGGATCCAGGGCAAGAGATGCTCGACGCCATAACGCGCATTGGTGACGAACCCGATCGATGATGCCCAGGTCAGGAATGTTGTATATATCAATTACTGTTATCACATTACTAGCAAACACCAGCTCAAGAATATTCTTGGCGAGGTTCATCGCGTCTTGAATGTTTCGAACCCCATAGTAGTAAACGAGAAAAAAGAGATAGAAGTCGGCTAGAGTGCTTTTGAGCGCAATGAGGCGATCCTCATCGGAATAGTTTTGAACATGAATTCTTAAGTCCGACAAAGCCCAGGAGATACTTCCGACTAGGATCAGACTGATAAAAGGCAGATGAATCGTCGAAAGAAGAGGATCTCTCGAGACACTTGGCGATAAACGTTCCACCAGAATTACAAGAAAAAACCCGTAGATAAATGCATTCTTGATGCTGAACCCCTGCGATACGCCAAGCTTCCACCCGAACATCTCGGACAAGAGCAAGACAGCGAACAACAGCAATAGGAAATGCCTGCGCATACTCATGATTCCTCATTAGGCCGGATCTTTGGCAGGTCTTAGTCTCGCTGTCTCAGCGGGAGTAAGTCTGTTACTCGGTGGCAAGTGGCATGACACAAACTGAAAGACCAGGAGTTGGAAAGGTTGAGACACCGCGTGGTCTCCTGGCAATGGAACCAACTGTAGAACCGTATGCTGTAGCAAAAGTTGGTCGGCAGGCTGCCCTTACATTAGCCTCAGCCTCGAAGGGTGGATAGCAAATTCTTTATACCGTTCGTGGAACCTACTACGTAAGCACTCTTTTCCATACGGGTACTTAGGCAGGACCGCACCGTTTGAATTGTATTGATGTGCCGAGTCGGTTAGCCCGCCAGTAATCGCTCTACCTGCTCTACGATCCTTGCCGCTGTCTTGCCATCCCACTTCGGAGGAATCGCGCCTTTCTTCCACTGCCCCGCCATCAACCGTGACAGCGCGGGAGGTAGCTTACTCGGATCCGTTCCGATGAGTTCGTTCGTCCCGATCGTGATGGTTTCAGGCCGTTCAGTGTTATCGCGGAGGGTTAAGCACGGCACACCGAGAACGGTGGTCTCTTCGGTAATGCCACCGGAATCGGTAATCACGCCACGGGCATGTTTCACCAAGTAGTTGAATTCCAGATAGCCGAGAGGATCGATATAATTCAGTTGTGGAGTTTTGCTGTCGAGGTCGTGCAGGTTCTTTGCGGTACGCGGATGTACGGGAAATACTACGGGAAGACCATGCGTACCTTCGGCAATCGCCTGTAGCAGCCGCAACAATTGCTGCTCACCATCTACGTTTGCCGGGCGATGGAGGGTCACCACAAAGTAGTTGTTCGGCTTAAGCGTCAGCGATTCCCAACAGGCCGGTGGGCGGAGGCGAGGAAGCTGCTTCAGCAGCGTGTCAATCATCGTATTGCCGACGAAAAAAATACGATCGTCCGTGACACCAGAGCGGCGCAGATTGTCGTTGGCGGTCTCGCTAGTAGTGAAAAACCAATTGGTGATGGAATCGGTCACCACCCGATTGATTTCCTCCGGCATGGTCCAGTCGCCAGAGCGGATGCCGCCTTCAACATGTGCGACGGGTACGCCGAGTTTGCGGGCAGCAATGGAACAGGCCATGGTCGAGGTCACGTCCCCCACGACCAGACAGAGGTCGCTCTTCTGCTTCAGCAGGACCTTTTCATACGCCACCATGATGGCGGCGGTTTGTTCTGCCTGTGTACCAGAACCCACTTCCAGATTGATGTCCGGATCCGGGATGCCCAACTCTTCGAAGAAACTTCCAGACATGGCACGATCGTAATGTTGGCCTGTATGGATCAAACGAAAACGCAACGAACCGCCCCGCTTTTGAGCCAAATTGAGCGCATCAATGATTGGTGCAATCTTCATGAAATTGGGCCGGGCCCCAGCGATAAGATCAATCTGTTTCATTCTCTGGCCTCAAGTAGCACGAATTCGCCTTGGATGGCGAGGTGAGGTAATGGCCGGTCCAGCACTGGTGGGACACGCAGCCTCTTGGAGAAAAACCTAACCGATTTGTTCGTATTCCACAACCGAGAAAGGTTTTCGGTGAATCGTCCCGTTTCGTTTACTCGAAGGCCCAGACGTATCTGCAGCTCACTGTTAGTCAGCGACTACCCCGATTGTTTAGCGCAGGTTGGGGTGCATGCGTCTTGTGCTCAACGATTCGATTCGTGTGGCGACATCCCGATATTGCGGAGATTCACGCCGGAGCCATCGATAGGTCTCCAAGCTTTCAGGAATACGCCCGAGGGACTCTAACGTTCGTCCTAAGAGGTAGAGGATCTGCACTCGTTCCTTCGACGATGCTGAGGGCACTTGGAGGGCTCGGCGAAATGCCATGACGGCTTCGTCTTGCTTGCCGGTCCTCTTAAGGCATAGCCCCATTTGTGCAAGCCCCTTCAACCTGTATATGGGGTCCTGTGCAGATTCCTCAAAATGTTCCGCTGCTTGTTTGAACAGGCCCACGTTCTTGAGTGCCGTTCCTCGTTCGTACGACTCGTGCCCATTCGGCGTCTCTGTCGAACAGGAGGCTTCGATGGTTGGGCTAGTTGTTTTTGGTATCGCAGTACTGTTGTCCGTGTCCGATAAGGCCTGGAATGAAGGTCGAGGGTCCTTCTGTGTCAGGGGCGATGGGTTAGATTCGTTCACGTGTAGTTTCCTGTAGCGTGGGGACCAAATAGCACCAAGTGAGCAAGTTTTAGGCCATCCCGGCCATCTCGTGAATACGTTATGTTTCAATGCCTTTTCTCCTGTTCTCCTATGCCTGAGAATGGGGAAAATGAGCCCGCAATGGCAACGTTGTTCAAATGTGCTCTCTCGACAGGCCAAGAGATGGGGCCAATCTTAAAAAGTGACTTGTCGAAGATTCTGGCGATTGGCAGCAAACCACTGCATGGTCTTCTTAAGTCCTTCCCGGAGCAGATACTTTGCTTGAAACCCGAACAGTTGCTTGGCGCGTCTGACATCCAGGCACCGTCGAGGCTGCCCGTTTGGCTTGGTGGTATCCCACACGATCTGGCCTGTATAACCAGCCTCCTCGGCAATCATGGTGGCAAGATTGCGAATAGCGACCTCCTCCCCTGTCCCCAGGTTGACAGGCAGACTCCCCTCGTAACGTTCAGCAGCGAGGAGGATACCTTCCGCGGCGTCCTCCACATACAAGAACTCTCGCGTCGGAGATCCATCCCCCCACAAGGTAAGGGTGGATTGGCCCGCTTCTTTTGCCGTCACACATTTGCGCATTAAGGCTGGGATAACATGAGACGTTTCCAGGTCAAAGTTATCGCGCGGACCATAAAGATTCACCGGAAATAAGACGATCGAATTGAACCCATACTGTTCGCGATACGCCTGCGACTGGACCAGCATCATCTTCTTGGCCAGACCGTAAGGTGCATTGGTCTCTTCAGGGTATCCATTCCAGATATCGTCTTCTTGAAATGGAATAGGAGCAAACTTGGGATAGGCGCAGATGGTACCTAGCGCCACGATTTTTTTCAGTCCATGCTGGCGTCCGACTTCGATGAGCTGGGTTCCCATCATCAGGTTGTCGTAAAAAAACTTTCCGGGATTGGCTTGGTTGGCACCGATCCCCCCGACACGTGCAGCCAGATGGATGACCATATCAGGGGCGCTGTCGCTATAGAGCTGCTTCACCGCATCCATCTGAACGAGGTCATAATCTTTGCTTCGAGGTACGACAATGTCTCGGCAGCCTTTGGCTCGTAGTTGCTCAACGACAAAGGATCCAAGAAAGCCTGCCCCGCCCGTAACGACCACTCGTTTGTTAGACCAGAATGACATCGCTACCTCTTCCCCTGGGTTCCTTCGAGTCGTTCTTGTTCGAGGGCAAGATCCGCGTCCACCATCATATGTGCCAGTTCTTTAAATCGAACCTTGGGCTCCCATCCCAAATCACGCTTCGCCTTGCTTGCATCGCCGATCAGAAGATCCACTTCGGTGGGGCGATAGTATGCTGGATCGATTTTCACGTGTTTCTCCCAATCCAGCTGAAGGCGACCGAACGCCAGCTCTAAGAACTCGCGCACCGTGTGCGTCTCTCCAGTCGCGATGACGTAATCCTCAGGCTTGGGGGACTGCAACATCATCCACATCGCCTGCACATAGTCTCCCGCAAACCCCCAGTCTCGCTTTGCATCCAAGTTACCAAGAAAGAGATCCTGCTGAATGCCAAGCTTGATCCGTGCCGCGGCTTTCGTGATCTTGCGTGTCACAAATGTCTCGCCTCGCCGGGGCGATTCATGGTTGAATAAAATACCGTTACAGGCAAAGAGGTCGTAGGCTTCTCGATAATTAACCGTAATCCAATAGGAATAGACCTTGGCCGCTCCATAGGGGCTACGGGGATAGAATGGCGTGGTTTCCCGCTGAGGAACATCCTGCACTTTACCGAACATCTCGCTCGACGATGCTTGATAAAACTTCGGCTTCAGCCCCGCTTCCCGAATAGCTTCCAGCAGGCGGATCGTTCCGAGTCCGGTAATCTCGCCGGTATACTCGGGAATATCGAAGCTCACACGCACGTGACTTTGTGCTCCCAGGTTATAAATTTCATCAGGCTGGACCGTTCGGATAATGCGGTTCAGCGAGCTCGCGTCGTTGAGATCGCCATACACTAAATGGAGCCGTCGGTGGGGGACATGGGGATCTTCATAAATGGGATCGATTCGTCCTGTATTGAACGAGCTTGACCTCCGAATAATGCCGTAGACCTCATAGCCCTTCTCCAGAAGAAACTCTGCCAGATACGATCCATCTTGGCCTGTAATACCACTGATCAATGCTTTTTTCACAAGACCACTCCTTCGGTGACATCAGCAGAAGAATGAATTATGTCTGGCTCGTGTAGTCTTGTCTATACGGGATTCGGTTCTCACGGTCGTTCTACGTGGTCACCGCGGTTCACTCGAGTCCTGCCTCTTAAGCCTTTTTACCATCACGATGCGTCTCACGTGAGGCCATACAAGTTCCGGGAACGGGATATGAGGCAAACACAGACTCCCTTGTCCTCGCTGTGGTGTTAGGGCCGGCAACGGGAAGGATTGCCTCTTCCCCAAGGAGATGAGGGTTGTTCTTGCACGAGACCGTCTGCCACACTAGAATATCCTTGCCCAAGGACGACTGTTATAATGGTGTTTGCGAATATTATGACTATGCGTCGAGCCATCATCATCGCCTACTTACTTAGTGGCGCCTTTTTTATGGCGCACATTGTCAATGCGTTTATTGCCGAAACGTTATCTGTTCCGATCGGATCGGTGCGTCCTTCATCGGTTTTCAATCGAGAGGCTGAGGCGAAGGCCTCTGTGCCCGCGATCGCTGAGACGATTCTGGCGAGCGGACTCTTTCCCCTCCCTCCTGATCCTCTAGGTATAAGCACAGCAGGAGCCAGCACGCAACCTTCACGAGCTCCATTAAATCTGGCGTCGAAACTCAAGCTGCTCGGAGTGGTCCTCGGCGAGCACGGGGGAGTCTCGGTCATCGTAGAGGAGCTTTCCAGCAAACGACAACTGTTTTTCCAGCTGCACGACCATATACCCGATGTAGGCGAAATCAGTGAAATCCGTCGGGATGGGATGGTCGTACGTCAGGGCGATCAGCAGGAGTTGCTTGAACTCGCCGCCTCTCAGATTGAGAAGCCCCTGGCTGCCCCAGTCACAGCAGCAGTAGCCGTCGCTCAAGCGCCTGGGAGCCCTGTGCGTACCGTCCTCGATCGGAGAGATGTTGAACAAGCGATGGGCGATTTACCAAAGTTACTCTCCCAGGCGAGAGCCGTGCCCTACCTGGTGAACGGAGCGATGAATGGATTCCGACTAGATTACATTGCCCCCTCAAGCTTTTATGAAAAAATTGGCTTGAAGTACGGGGATGTTCTCCAGCAGGTCAATGGTGTGAATATTCGAGATCCTGGCACCATGCTTACGCTCTTCCAGCAGCTTCGCAACGAGAAGACAGTGAAACTAGACGTGCTGCGTAACAATCAGCGAACTGCAATGACGTTCGACATTCGCTGAGTCCGCTGTATCCTCATTTACTTCAGCTCCTTTCTGCTTTCGACAGTTCGCTGTCACTCTGGAGCCTTTGCGAGCGTAGGGATGGGCACAGCTCCCTTTGAAAGGCGAGAAGGGATGGCCGGCATGACCTTGCCGGCGATATCAGGTAGAGACGCTCCTTATACCTCACAAGGGTTTGAGGTCCAGCGCCAAGGCCTGTGACCGTTCCAGGGACGAGCAACTCTTCATGGATATTCTGTAATGAACGACGAACACAGTAGTCGGCCGCTGCTAGGCGCGATACTCGAGGACCGATTCGGCGTGCTCGAGTCCAAATTGCTTGAGGCGATTAATATTCAAGGGACCAAAGGGGGACGTCTCGGCGAAATCTTGATCCGCCTCCGGGCGATTACCGAAGAGGTCCTTCTGCAAGCACTCGCGATTCAGTTCGAACTGCCCTGGCTTCCTCACCTGGATGTGAACCAGGTTGACCATGAATGGGTCAAGAAGGTTCCGATTCACTTTGCGCGTCGCTATCGCGTACTTCCCCTCAAAACGGAGGATGGCGCAGTGCTTGTGGCAACGACCGACCCCATGGAAACGGCTGCGTTGGATGACCTTCGTCTATTGCTCGGGCTTCCGATCAAACCGATACTGACGACCAGTCTTTCGCTCTTAGCCTGCCTGAATCGTGTCTATGACGATGCGGCTAGTCCTGCAGGCGCGGAGCAAGTCATGGAGGATATCGCAGCCAGTGAAAGTCTCGATCAAATTGCCCATGAGTTAGATGAGCCGACAGACCTGCTCGACGCGACGGATGAAGCCCCCATCATCCGTTTAGTCAACTCCGTCCTCTTCCAAGCGGCTAGACAACGGGCAAGCGATATTCACTTCGAATCGTTTGAACGGGGACTGGTCGTGCGGTATCGCATTGACGGAGTGCTCTATCCCGTCCTTACCCCCCCCAAGCATCTGCAGGCAAGTATCATCGCGCGATTGAAGATCATGGCCGGTCTGAACATCGCGGAGAAGCGGTTGCCCCAGGATGGCCGGTTTCGAATCAGGACGGCGGGGAAAGATGTCGACCTGCGTGTCTCAGTACTGCCGACCTCCCATGGAGAACGCGTCGTCCTGCGTCTCCTGGAGAAAGAGAACCGTCTCCTAAATCTCTCCGAGATGGGATTTTCGCAAGATCGGCTGGGGATCATCCAACAACTGATTCACTTGTCCCATGGCATCATTCTCGTGACGGGCCCGACCGGAAGCGGGAAAACGACGACGCTGTACGCCGCGTTGACTCAGATCAATGCGCCGGATAAAAACATCATCACCGTCGAAGATCCGGTGGAATATCAGCTGGTTGGGGTCGGACAGATGCAGGTCAATCCCAAGATCCACCTGACATTTGCCGCGGGGCTTCGATCGATTCTCCGGCAAGATCCCGATGTCATTATGATCGGTGAAATCCGAGATCGTGAAACCGCCGAAATCGCCATTCATGCCTCGCTCACAGGGCATTTGGTTTTTTCCACCCTGCATACCAACGATGCCGCGAGCGCGGCCACTCGATTGATCGATATGGGCATTGAACCGTTTCTCGTCGCCTCCTCAGTGGTCGCCGTCTTAGCCCAGCGGTTGCTGCGGCAAGTCTGTTCGGACTGCAAGCAGCCCTATCAACCGGCTGACGAAGAACTGATTCGCCTCGGCATCGTCCCTCCGAGGGTGCGCCCCACATTCTATCGTGGAGCCGGATGCCCAGCCTGCTCTCAAACCGGCTATCGAGGTCGGACAGGCATATTTGAGCTCCTCGTGCTGGACGAAGAGATTCGTCGTCTGATCGGCAATAAAGCGGATTCGGCGTCGATTCGCCAAGCGGCGATGGCAAAGGGCATGGTGACATTGAAAGATGAAGGCGCAGAGAAAGTATTTCACGGGTTCACGACGACCGAGGAATTGATGCGGATCACGCAACAGGAAGTCGAGATCTAACGAGATGCCGGTCTATCACTATAAAGGCTATCGAAACGATGGCGGAACCGCGACCGGCATCATCGATGCCGAGAGTTCGAAGGTTGCGCGCGTCAAATTGCGGAAAGTCGGGGTGTTTCCCACCGATGTGGTGGAACAGGGATCTGCCACGGCCGGTTCAACCACGGGCACGCCGAGCAGGCCCTCCGCTGGAATCGGCCATTCCCCTGCCCTCAGCACCAGCGATGTGGCCATGATGACCAGACAGCTGGCGACATTACTGGTGGCAGGTCTGCCGCTGGTCGAGGCGCTCGGGGTGATGGTCGATCAATCGGAGAAGAAATCCGTGAAGAGCCTGATGGCTGATATCCGAGAAGGAATCCGTGGAGGCAAGTCGTATAGCTCGGTGTTGGAAGGCCATCCGCGCGAATTTTCCCAGATTTACGTGCACATGGTCCGGGCCGGTGAAGCCAGCGGAGCATTAGATCAAATATTATTCCGCCTCGCAGAGTTTCTGGAAAAGCAGCTGGCACTCAAACACAAAGTTACCAATGCCATCCTCTACCCAGCCCTGATGTTGATTGTCGGGGTGTCGGTACTCTTTTTCCTGATGACCTTTGTCGTGCCCAAAATCACCGCGGTCTTTACCAGTTTGAAACAGGCCCTCCCCTGGCCTACGGTGGTCTTGATGAGCATCAGCCATTTCCTTGCCGACTATTGGGTGGTGATACTTGGTGGGGTGGTGCTCATCGTCTGGTCCGTGCGGCGGGCCATGAACACGGAAGCGGGGAAGCTCAAGTCCGACCGATGGCTGCTTAAAATTCCGCTCATCGGCGAAGTGGCCAGGATGGTCGCCATCTCACGCCTCACGAGTACATTGGCGACGATGTTGGCCAGCGGTGTGCAATTACTGGATGCCATGGATGTCGCCAAACGTGTCATGAATAATCGAGTGCTGGAACATGCCGTTGAGGGGGCCAGGCAGAATATTCGCGAAGGGGAAACGATTGCCGAGCCGTTGAAGCGCAGCGGAGAATTTCCCGCCCTGGTCACCCACATGATTGCGGTCGGTGAGCGGAGCGGTGAAATGGAAGAGATGCTGCGTCGAATCGGACAAATTTACGATGGGGAAGTGGATCGGGTGATTACGCGGTTTACATCGCTGCTGGAACCCATCATGATTCTCGTCATGGGTGTGTTGGTATTTTTTATTGTGGTGGCCATCCTGCTACCCATCTTTGAGATGGGACAGATGGTCCGCTAGAGGCTGTGATCAGTCAAGGGTGATGCGTGATGAGTCACATGGGAGGTGTTCGATGAGAGGCAAGGAACGGTTCGAGCGCACACAGATGACGTGGAACAACAGGCACCGGCTGCCGAGTCCTCACCTATCACGCATCACGCATCACCCATCACGCCATATCCTCCGAAGCGCGCGTGGTTTCACATTCATCGAGATCATGGTCGTGGTGGCCATTCTCGCGATTCTTGCGGCCTTGGTCGTTCCTCGTATCATGGGGCGAACGGATGATGCCAAACGTACGGCCACCAAGGTGCAGATCCGCAATATCGAAGGAGCCTTACAGCTCTACAAACTCGACAACGGCGTCTACCCCTCAACAGAACAAGGATTAAAGGCCTTGATCGAAAAACCTTCGGTCGGAGTGATCCCGAAAAAGTGGAAGCTCGGAGGCTATCTCCCGAAGCTGCCGGAAGACTCCTGGCAAAATCCTTATAAGTATTTGAGCCCCAGCCCGAAAGGCGATTACGAGATCACTTCCCTCGCTACAGATGGTGAAGTAGGCGGCGAAGGGATCAACGCAGATATTACGAATTGGAATTTAGACAAGGATTAAACGATGAGACCAGAGGCCAGAGGCAAGGGGCAAGGGACAGGGGAGGCACTTCTCTGCCCTCCCCTCACCTCACGCTGCGTGCCTCATGCCTGTCTGGCCACCGCAGGCTTTACCATCCTCGAAATCATCCTTGTCCTCTTTTTGCTAGTCGGCTTACTTGGCATCGTGTTGCCTCGAATATCGCTGGAGGAGAATCTCGGCTCAGTGGGCCGGCGGATGGTCGGAACCGTGCGATCCCTTCAGAGCATGGCTATGTTGACCCAGAAGACGGTCCACCTGTACGTTGATCTGGATCGAGGGATCTATTGGCCGGTGATCCTGGATGGAAATCAAGAAAAGGTGCCGATCGACGCGACCTGGGCCATGCCGTTGAACCTCCCGGACACCATTCGCTTCACAGACATGCTGGCAAGCCAGGGGAAAAAAGAATCCGGCCAAGTCGATCTGTTCTTTTACCCTACCGGAAGGGTCGATCCGATGACGATGCATCTAGCGGATAAGAACAACAACGTGCTGGCCATTGCCATTGAGCCAGTCACAGGAGCGATCCGCATGAGCGATGAACGGATCGAGCCCTCGAAGCCCCTCACCATTCCCGATCGTGTGAGACCGTTGCTACAAACCGCGGTGGCAGTCAAATAACCTGACGACGGTGAGCGTGTTGTATCACGCGTAAGGTCTACTCATGGGAAATGAACGGGGATTTACGTTATTAGAAGTGCTGATCGCGCTTGGCATTCTGGCACTGGCGCTGCCGATCTTGCTGGGGCTCCGCAATTGGGACCTCGATCTCCATGCAAGAGCCAAGGAACTCACGACCGCCACGATCCTCGCGCAGGAAAAGTTGATCGAGACGGAGTTGGGGATGCTGTTGCCCCTCGGTGAGACGGGTGGAGAATTTCAACCGATCCCCCTGGGATCGCAAGCCACTGCCGAGACCACGAATCGCCCGGCCGATTATCGCTGGAGGAGAATTGTTGCACCCACGCCATTGCCGATCGTGCAGGAAGTGAAGATCCAAGTGTTGTGGCCACGAGGCGCCACGGAAGAAATGGTCGAGGTCAGTACCTATGTTTTTTCGGCAAACACCCCCCAGTAGTGAGGACGGTTTCACTCTCATTGAAGTCCTGTTGGCTGTGTCTCTCGTCGCCATGATGGCGACCTTGGTCTTTGGGTCGCTGTATGTCACGACCAGTGCGATCGAAGCCGCACGGGCCAGCTCGGCTAATGAGCAGATTGTTCGAAGCACATTGCGAGTGATGACCGATGAATTGTCGGTCGGCGTGAGCCAGCCGTCTGGTCCTTGGATGGGGATCAACGGCCAGCAGGATGGTCAACCGGCCGATTCGATTGCCTTTCTCAC
>JANYAJ010000463.1 GCA_025361385.1 Nitrospira sp. | reverse complement strand
GATCGACGTCACGATGGTGGCGAACTTGCTCACGATGATGATCATCGGCGGCTACGCCACCTTCGTGAGCAAATTGGATTTAGAGGGTCATCCCGATCGACCCGAATGGCTGACACACATCGACCCCGGCACCATCAAGATTAAACTCGCATCCTCACTGATCGGCATCTCCAGCATTCATCTTCTAAAATCGTTCGTCAACATCGCGAATGAAGATCCCGAACACATCAAGTGGAAAATCTTTATCCACATGACCTTCCTCAGTTCCGCTATCCTCCTCGCGTGGACCGACAAGATTATGCAGAAGGATCGCAAGCACTGACACAAGGGTGACGGTATCGGACCGGATACGGACGTATCCGATGCGATACCCAAGGTGCTTATGCCATTCACAGGGTCGCTCGAAAAATCAGACAAACCCAAGATCCCTTCTCCGTCGCAGAGACCTGACTATCGGCATGGCTGTTGCGTCTTCCCAGGAATCAGCAGCTCAGATTGAATCACTCATGGCTCAATCACAACAACCAAGAGGTAGCGATGAAGCGGCCACACTTTTCCCTATTCGCTCTGCTGGTCATCCTGCTCATGCAAGCAGGCTGTAGTTCTTCCGTCTTACAACTGCGCGGACAACCAGATCTCCATCTCGGAGCGTTCCGCCAGAAGTTGGCCGATAAAAAAGAACTTGCGACGAAGTTCCTGGCCTGTACCAGGCAGGCCCACGATGAACCGCTGGGCGAACGACGCGAAGACACCACCTCGCCCGAGCCTCTGTCTCTGCAGACCCCCGACGGACAAGCAACGAGCGTCCGTCCCCTGACGGCCGTCATCGATAAGATCCGCCGACGGCATCAGGACAAGGGAGCCTCCCTCTCCATCCTCGCTCACGTCCTCGATGACGTGACCAACGATGCGAACGCGCACATCGATGTGGATAAACTCAAGCAGGTCATCGAAGTGGCCAGACAATGGCAGGGGCATCTCGGTCTGGAGGAGGATCAACTCGAACAGGATTCCTCTCGCTTCGCTCGGATGCTGCTGACCTACAACAAAGCCTATTTTGGCGATCTCAGTTTTGCGGCAAGACCGGACTCGGTGGGGATCGGCCTTCGCGGGGTCGTGAAAGTAACCTCGAAAGGGTTTGTCGATCGAAGCGGGAACGCCTTTCTCTTCCCCGGGATCTCGGCGGAGCTTGAGGTAAGTCCTACCAATTCAATTCGCATCTCGGCCACCACGGTCGATTCTCAACGTGTCAGTGCTGATTTGATGCGCATTTTCCTGGAAGCCTTCTTCGATACCGCCTTTCGTGTACCTGCCGTGCATGGCGCGACAGCCTTGCGAGTGGGACCAATCCCCCAGGAGCCGCCCTACCCGGAATTCGATGCCCATCATCCCGCAATTCCTCTGGAAACATTGGCCCGAGTGACCCGTGACGCCCTGCGAGCCGAAGCCGCAGTCACCTCGCTCGTGGGAAAAGCCGTTCGGGGTGGCAGTGTCTTCAGTGCCCAGAACGAGACCGTTGCCGCGACGCTTGAAACAGCCGCAGGGGTGATGGCCAAGAAGATTGTTGAACACGAAGGGTTCTGCTACTACCAGGTTACACAAGGCTCGTAACGGACACGATCGGCACATTGTTTGGCCGTTGGTGAGCCACGATTGAACCAGAACTTGCAGGGAGACACGATGATGAAGACTATGTCGATTGCCCTCAGCATGAGCCTCTGCCTCACCCTGACCGGCTGTTTTGCGAAAATCCATCAGCTTCCTGTTCATCCTGACAAGGCCACGCCGGTTTTTGCCCCCCTACCGGACCAAGACACGCTCGTCGGAATTGCCGTGTCGGGAGGGGGCAGTCGAGCCGCCACCTTTGCAGCAGGCGCGCTCGAAGCACTTGCCAACATCCGCGTGACACACGATGGGCGAGAACGGAGCCTGCTCGAAGTCGTCACCCATATGTCCAGCGTGTCCGGTGGCAGCCTCGCGACCGCCTACTATGCCGTCAAAAAACCAGCCAAACCGGTAGCCGTCCTGGCGGCAAACGGGCTCTCACCGGCTTACCAGCAGTTCTTTACATCCTTCAAAGAGGATATGCAGTTGAACTTCCAGCTCCGGGCACTCTTTCGACAAGTGGCAAACTTCCGTGTCGCCAACCCCACGAAGCTGGCCCACTCCTTCGCCGATGTCTGGGACGCAAATTTCTTCGACAACATGACCTTTGCGCAGTTGTATGAACGAGAGCAGCGCGGGGATGCGCCACGAATCATGTTGAACGGCACCGTGTATAACAGTGGGCGCCGACTCGTCATGACTACGCTTCCCCCGTCGGACTTTGCCTATGACTTCACGAAGGAGCTGCGTGCCAAATTAGTCGCCAAGGGCCTGCAGTTTACCCCGGAAGGGAAAATCAGCTTCGACAAGAGTATCGACCGGGCCAAGAACCAATTCCTGCCGCAGACCTTCGAAGATATCGAGGGAGACCATCGCGGCCTTCCCATCTCCCTCGCCGTCGCCACATCCGCCTCATTCCCTCCGGTCGTCGGCCCGGTGACCTACCAGGCGGCTGAGACAAAGCAGTACACCCATGTCGGAGACGGCGGGCTCTTCGATAATCTCGGCACCGAATCGTTAACAACCCTTTTCCTCAACAAACTTACCCAGACAAGCCCCGCTGCCAAGAAGGGGTTAATCATCGTCATTGACACTTCCTACCCGTTTGACGAGGGAGGACCGGAACTCAATACGAGCGACAAGGGCTTTGAAGTCTTTGCTCACGATCCATCACGCATCGTCGGAATCATGGAAGAACGGGCCAATGCCTATCAGGCCATGCTCTGGCACAGCCTCCGCACCGAAGGCGCGCTGCTTCCCGACTACGACCATCTGAAGATCATCGTCTTGCGCTATACGGATTCCGAATGGGCACAGGGCGATCTCGTTCCGGCTGCATGCCCCGGCGACATGACGTTCGAGGCCATCACCAAGACGATTCGCCAGGTGCCGACTTTGTTCAAAATCGAAAATGCGTGCCACGGCGCACTTTTGATTGCCGCAGCCCAAAAGGTCGTCACGAAGCAGCAACAACGAATCAAAAACTTTATTGAGGCGCGATGAACGGCTTAACGATGCCTGAAACCCACGGGCCACGG
>JANYAJ010000455.1 GCA_025361385.1 Nitrospira sp. | reverse complement strand
CTGGCTGTTCATACGCTGTCCCAACAGCACCGGCTCACCTGCTCGCACGGCATTCGACGTTCCAACCGTAACAAATCCTTCAACCCACATCTCATCATGGGCCTCTCGCACCGTGACCAAGTCCGCGAGCGATACAGCTGTCATCAGACCGACGAATGGATCGCGAATACCAAGCGAGAAGGCTAGCTGACTCAGCGTTCTAGCAGGATCAGCACAACACACACCCTTGTCACGATCACCTTTCGCCATCGAATTAGCCGTGACTTGATGGTTCAAGATATACCTGGCTCGCGTGACCCCACCGGCCATGGGAGCAGAGGAAAGAACGGTTCTCAAGCCCCCAAGATCGACGATAAGCGTCTTTCGTCTGACCCTAAAGGCAGTCTGCATCCCGCGCGTGCTCGGTGTCTTCATGCCTATGGCTTCCCCAAGCAGGAGCCAAGGGCTGCCAGCAATCGCCGATTGTCCTTCTCAGTCTTGACCGCAACTCGAATCATCTGTGAGGTGAGACCTGGCATCGTCGAACAGTCTCGAACCAGAAGCCTCTTAGCAGCCAGACGTGCAGTTACCTCAGCGGCACAGGTTGAGACTGGAAGTTCGATCAACACAAAGTTCGCGGCTGACGGGTAGAGATAGAGGCCGGATAGGTGACGAAACCCGCGCATGAGCCGCGACCGTTCGCCCTTCATAAACGTGCGGCTCATTGTCGCATAGGCATGATCGCGCAGCACCGCAAGTGAGACTTCTTGAGCTAGTGAATTGACCGACCAGGGAGGCTGACAATCTTTCACCCGCTCCACGACCTTGCTCGCGCCAACCAGATAGCCGATTCGCAGCCCCGGCATGGCATAGAACTTCGTCAGACTGCGTAGCACCATCATGCGCGGATACTCTCGCAACATCGGCATGACAGACTGAGCCGGACAGTAATCGATGAAGGCCTCATCCACGATCAACCAACCCTGCTGCCGCTCGACGGCTTCAGCAAGCTCCCGCACAGCAAGCCGGTCCATCACCTGACCGGTCGGATTATTGGGATTGCACAGAAATACAGCGTCGAATCTCGACCCTTTAATAGAAAATTGTCGTAGAGCATCTTTCAATGGAGGGCGAAAGCGCTCCTCTCGTCTGGCGTGAACGTACTGAACAGAACTCCCTGCATCCGTCAGCGCACGTGTATATTCCTCGAACGTGGGACCCATAACAAGCGCAGACGTGATTGTGAGTGCGCGGGGCAGCAGATGGATCAATTCGGTTGAACCATTGCCAACGAGAATCATGTCCGCATCGACCGCGCATTGTTGCGCCAGTTCTTGCTTGAGCTGCCAGCAATCTGGATCCGGATAATGGACGATCTGCTTGAGCGCCGCGCGAATGGCGCGAAGCCCTGTGGCGGGAGGTCCCAACGGGTTGATGCTGGCGCTGAAATCCAGGATGCGGCCAACAGGGATTCGTTGTTCTCGGGCGACCTTGTAAACATTCCCGCCGTGAATGGGCTGCGTCATCCCTTCACCAGCAGAAGCGATCCGATGCCCAACACCATGCCCAAGAGACTGGTCCAAAGCATGAGTGTCAACGCCTTACCAATGTGAGCCTGCGTCAAAGGCTGAATCGGGTCGCCGAGACAAGGCCGTTCAAAAGAAAGACCGTCATAGCGGTTGACCCCGCCCAGTTGCACCCCGAGCGCCCCGGCCATCGCGGCTTCAGGACGTCCGCTGTTCGGACTTGGATGCTGTCCCCCGTCACGCAACAGGATTTGCCAGGCCCTCTGCATCACTGGCCATGATCGAGACAGGATTCCCGCAGACAGAACCAGCAAGAGCGCGGCGATGCGCGCTGGAAGAAAGTTTGCTACGTCATCCAATCGAGCCGAGGCCCAACCGAACCATCGGTATCGGTCATCCAAATGGCCGATCATCGAGTCCAAGGTATTGATCGCCTTATAGGCCAACGCCAAAGGCGCGCCCCCGATAACCAAATACAACAACGGCGCGACAATGCCGTCAGCTGTGCTTTCCGCAATCGTTTCCACCGTCGCACGAACGATATCAGCTTCCGTCATCTCCTCTGTATCGCGTCCGACGATCTGGGCAACGGCTGATCGAGCCTCCGGCAAAGAGCGGGATTGGAGTGCCCGTTGTACAGAGAGGACATGGTCCATGAGATCGCGCGCCGCAAGCGTCGTCCAGGCCAGCAGCACGGTGACAACGCTACCCAACATAGGATCGATCGAGCCCCCCAACCAGATGAGTAACACTCCGGCGGCATAGGCTCCGGTTGGCAATGCGGCAGCCAGCAGAATACCTGCCATTCGTTGTTTGAAGGGAGAGTGGAGGAATCGATGGACGAACTGGTCGCACCAATTGACGATGATTCCCATCCAACGCACCGGGTGCGGAAACCAGCGAGGGTCTCCGACCGCCGCATCGACAATGCAGGCCGCCGCCAATTCGCCTCCGGTCATCGGAAGCACACCACGGGAATGATCACGATGAAGAGAATCTCTGCCACTTCATTCGTGGCCCCGAGTAAATCACCCGTCACGCCGCCGAACATACGGTGAAACCAGGCCGTAGACAGACGCACGAGCGCCGTACCGATCAGGAGACAGCCCAAGGCCGCCCAGGGTCCCAGCAACAGCGTCAAGACGACCCCTGCCGTGGCGGTTGCCAGACAGAGATGGCCCCACGATAAATATGTGAGGAACGGTTGGGCCAGTCCTCCTTCCGACCGTGCATAGGTCACATGGAAGGCCCCCATGACCATCGCCCAGCGTCCGACTACCGGCATGCCAAGCAACAACGCGAGATGCTCGCCAGCCGGCATGGCATTGAGCCCGGCAAATCGCAGACCGAGTGCGAGAAAGAGTCCCGTGGCTCCAATTGCGCCGACGCGCCCATCCCGCATAATCGCCAATCGAGCCTGAGCGGTCCGGCCGCCCGCCAGGCCGTCCACCATATCGGCAAGACCATCTTGATGGAGCCCGCGCGTGATGCCGATCAGGAGAAGCATCAAGACCAGACTCGTGATCTGAGCCGAAAAGATCTGAGTCAGGAACAGGTCTGCCGTGGCGAGTATCGTGCCAAGGAGCAAGCCCACGAAGGGATACCAACTCATAGAGGCCGCCAACTCCTCCGGCTTGGCATCGTGCGTTGAGCGGCTGAGTGGAACGGCTGTAAGGAACTGCCAAGCGATGATGAATAGACGTGCCATCAAAAACGGGGTAGCGGGATAAGGGGACAATGGGGTAGGAAGCGAGCCTTCGCCTCCCGCCTGTATCCCTATAACCCCTTTATCCCCTTGTCCCTTCCTCAGTGCGCTCCGACACACCCGCTTCGTCGAACGTGGCCATCTCTGTGAGGATCTTAATTGCAGCAACAACCAGGCTCATCCCCAGGCAAGCGCCGGTCCCTTCCCCCAAACGAAGATCGAGATCGAACAGCGGTTTCAATCCAAGATGATCCAGTATCGCCTGATGGCCGCGCTCTACGGACCGGTGGGATGCGATGAGATAGTCTTTGCAGTGCGGTTGTACACCCACA
>JANYAJ010000386.1 GCA_025361385.1 Nitrospira sp. | reverse complement strand
GTGAATCTGGCCGACGACTTGGCCCTGGCCTTGAAGGCGGTCAGTCTCCGGATCGTTGCACCGGTTCCGGGGAAATCGGTGGTCGGGATCGAGGTGCCGAACCTCTACCGCGAGACGGTGTCGATGAAGGAAGTCATGACGAGCGAGGCGTTCTCACGCGCCAAATCGAAGCTCAGCTTGGCGTTGGGAAAAGACATTTTCGGCGCCCCCCTGATTGCCGATCTAAAAACGATGCCGCACTTGCTGGTCGCCGGCGCCACCGGGGCCGGGAAAAGCGTCAGCCTCAATACAATGCTCTTGAGCATACTGTTTTCAGCCAGACCCGATGAGGTCAAGCTGCTCCTGATCGATCCCAAGATGCTCGAATTCCAAACGTACGACGGGATTCCGCATCTGTTGCGGCCGGTCATTACCGATCCCAAGTCAGCAGCACGTGGACTCAGCTGGGTCGTGGCCGAAATGGAGCGGCGCTACAAATTACTGTCCGAGGCAGCGGTCAGAAATATCGATGCCTACAATCGAAAGGTCGCCGGGGCGCAGGGTGTGCTGGAGGCGGAATCGGCGGCGAAGTCGGATCAGCCGGAATTGCCTATCCAGTTTCTGTCTGAAGAGGAACGGCTCTCTGCCGGAGAGGCGGCGCTTCCAGAGGGAAACCCTGGATCGTTCATGCCGCCGAAGACTCCGCCTGAGCCCTTGCCCTATATCGTCGTGATGATCGATGAGTTGGCGGATTTGATGATGGTGGCGCCGAAAGAAGTGGAAGACAAGATTGCACGGTTGGCTCAGATGGCCCGTGCATCGGGAATCCATCTCGTGCTGGCGACGCAGCGTCCGTCGGTCGATGTGCTGACCGGTTTGATCAAGGCGAACTTTCCGGCTCGTATTGCCTTTCAAGTCTCGTCGAAGACCGATTCACGCACCATCCTGGACGCAAACGGTGCAGAAGCGCTGTTGGGCCGTGGAGATCTGCTCTATATGGCTTCAGGGACTGGGCGTCTCATGCGAGGGCATGGGTCGTTTGTGTCGGATGAGGATGTCCGTCGTGTGGTCGAGTTTGTGAAGGATCAAGCGAAGCCGGCCTATAATCAGGAATTGCAGATCGCGCTGAAACAGGAAGATGCCAAAGAAGAAGAGGCATTGGACGAAGTCTATGAGCAGGCGAAGGAGTTGGTCCTGTCGACCGGCCAAGCGTCGGCGTCGTTGATTCAGCGTCGGTTGCGTGTGGGTTATCCTCGCGCCGCTCGAATGATTGAACAAATGGAGTCGGACGGTATTGTGGGCGCCGCTGGCCGCGATGGACGGAGAGAGGTTGCGGGGAGACGAGGGCCGGTGGGAGAGGCAGAAGAGGCGTGAGGAATGTGAAGGGTCACGGCCCTGCTCGCAGAACGCGCACGATGATACTGTGCTCGTTCGATGCGCGCAATTGCAGTAACCCTCCGCACCCCTCTATATTGGCATGATGAAGAAATTAAACTGGACATGTGTTGTCGGAGGTGTGCTCGTTTGTGTTGGGAGCCTATTCTCACCGTTGACATGTGCTGCCGCGGATGAGGATAGCGAAAAGGCGCTGAAGGAAGTGCGAGAGGTGGTCAAACAGCTTCAGGCGCGGTATGAGAAAACGAAAGATCTCCAAGCGGACTTTACGCAGAAGACGACGATCGAGGGGTTCGACAGGGCCATCACGTCTACGGGGAAGGTCTATATCAAGAAGCCTGGCCGGTTACGCTGGAACTATCTCGATCCGTCGGTCGAAGATATTTATGTCAATTCGGATGATGTCAAAGTCTATGTGCCTGAGCATCGGCAAGTCCTGGTAGGAAAGTTAACGCAGATGGCTGCGTCCAAGGCGCCCTTGGAGCTCTTGCTTGGAGCAGCGAAGCTCGATGAGTCGTACAATATTGAGCCGACGCCGGGGAAGGGGCGAGGTGTGGGTGGAATCAGACTGTTGACCCTCCTGCCGAAACCCCAGGAGGGGGAGGCGGGGCGATCATTACAGCGGATTGTGCTCGAAGTGTTTCCCAAGACCTATTTTATTCGGACGGTGACGCTTCATGAAATGAGCGGCAATGTCGCACGGTTTGAGTTTTCGTCGCTCCAATCCAATATCGGCCTGGGCGATGCCGTCTTCGATCTAAAGTTGCCGGCCGATGTGGAAGTGGTAAAGGCTCCGGTATTCAGCGCCCCGCAGTGAATGTGACGGGAAGCGGTCCGAGAATGCGCAGTGGACTATCAAACAAATAGGTACATGTATGAGCCAGACGATGAGCCGTTCGTTAATTGAAGCGGTCGATAATGCGGTCACGCGGCTGGATTTCGATCGGCTCTCCCGTGAGTATTGGGATCAGAACGAGTTCCTGTTTATTCCGCAATTTCTCTCCCGGTCGGTGGTGGAAGAACATCTTGTTCCTCAGGCACAAGGCGTGAAGGGCGAGCTGAATCGCAACTATATTCCGGGGCACAAAAAGGGCGGGAGCGTGAGTTATTATACGGTGATGGAGAAGGCCCCGCGCTTTCTCGATC
>JANYAJ010000351.1 GCA_025361385.1 Nitrospira sp. | reverse complement strand
CTCCAACAGTATTTTGCTGGTCGATTCGGCCAACCGCCGGGTGCGTGCCGGCGCCACTGCGGAGGAAGCCGTGTTCCAGGCCGGCACCAGCCGCATTCGCCCGATTCTGATGACGGCCCTCGCCACGATCCTCGGCCTGCTGCCGCTGGCGCTGGGCTTCGGCGAAGGGAACGAGACGATGGTGCCTCTGGCCCGCGCGGTCGTCGGCGGCCTCGCCGTCTCCACCGTCATGACCCTGCTCGTGGTGCCGGTGATGCATGTGTTGGTCTTGGGACGGCGCGTGCACATCCATGAATTGCCAACAACCCCGGCCGCTTCTGCTGAGGAGATCTAGGACCATGTCGAACCGTTCAGTCTGCATCGTCGCCGCCCTGCTGCTGGTCCTGACCGGCTGTGACAAAGAGGAGCCTGCGAAGAAGGCCGCATCCGGCGCCGCAGCTCCAGCCGGCTCCGCCCAGGAGTCGGACGAAACCGTAGCGCAGGAGAACAGCCAGCCGGTGGATGTGCAGGTGACGAAACCGACCAGACGCCTGTTGGTCTACAACGTTACCCTGCCGGCGAACGTCTCGCCGCGCTATCAAACCACGCTCTACGCAAAGGTGTCGGGCTATTTGAAATGGATCGGACCGGACAAGGGCGATGCGGTGAAGAAGGATCAGGTCCTGGCGATTATCGATGCGCCGGAAGTGGAGGAGCAGTACCACCAGGCCCAGTCCGACTACCACATCAAACGGCTAACATCGGAGCGGTTGGCCAAGGTCTGGAAGGAATCGCCGGACGTGATCGCCAAGCAGGATGTCGATGTCGCAGAGGCGGCTACCCAGGGGGCCAAACATCTGGTGGATCAGAGGATGGCCCTTCGCGACTACACGAAAGTTCGCGCGCCCTATGCCGGCATCATTACGGCCCGCTTTGCCGATCCCGGCGCGCTGATCCAGATCGCCACGGCCTCGTCGGCCGGAGCCATCCCGCTCTTCACGATCATGGATCTCGATACGGTGCGCGTCTATACGAATGTGCCGCAGGACGATTCACCATGGGTACAGCCTGGCATCACCAAGGCCAGCGTGATCGTCAAGGGATTGGAGGGGCGCTCGTTCACCGGTACCGTCACCCGTTCGACCCTGGCGCTCGATCCCTCGACACGCAGCCTGCTCGTCGAGATCGATCTGCCGAACCCAGACCATGCGCTCCGCCCCGGCACCTTCGTGGAGGTAGCTCTCGGCCTGCGGGAAATTCCCGATGCGCTCGTGCTCCCGCCACAAGCGATCATCAGTGGGCCCAAAGGGACGTCGGTGTTCATCGTCGAAGCCAGCCGCGCGAAGTCGGTGCCGGTGCAGACCGGCATCAGCGACGGCCGCTGGATCGAGATTACCTCCGGCCTATCGGGCGACGAAGAGGTCGTCGTCGTCGGGAAACGCAAACTGCTGGATCGTTCGCTCGTTTCTCCCGCGCCGTTCAACCTGCCGGAAGGGAAACCGGCTCAGCAGAAATTCGAACGACGGTCGGCTGGCACGTCCGGCCCGACGGCCACGCATACAGACACCGCTCTGCCCACGAACCCCAAATAACTCACAGAGACCGATCGACATGACCAGAGGAGGTCCTATGCATCGCACGATCACTCGCAGCCTGATCGCGTTCACGATCCTCACCGCGCTTGGCGGACCAGCCCCCGCCTCGGCACAACCGCTGTCGCGCGCAGCTGAACCGCCTCCCCGCGGAGGCTTCCTCGGCCTGCAACAGGCCGTCGAGATGGCGCTGCACAGCCATCCGGCTGTCCAAGAGGGTAACGCCAACCTGAAAGCCTCCGAAGCGAGAACGCAGCAGACACGCTCGCTCTATTACCCGCAAGTCTATGCGAACGCCGACACCACGGCCGGTGTGGGACGGCCCAATCCTCGTTTCCTCGTCGGCGGCGCCCTGCTCCAACAAAACCAAAGCATCTTCGCCGCAGGTGTGATCGCCAACCAACGCATCTACGATTTCGGGGTGACCAGCAACCTGGTTGAATCCTCACAACTGGCCGAACGGGCGCAGGGACAGGATGTGAATGCGCGGCGCGCCCTCGTCGTCTTGAACGTGCAGCGCACGTACCTGAACAGCCTCAAACGGCGCAAGCTGGTGCAGATTGCAGAAGAAACCGTCCGTGAACGTGGCCTGATCGCCGGCCAGATCGAGGCGCTCTACCGCCAGCAACTCAAATCCAAGCTGGATTGGAACCTCGTGCGGGTCGAACTCGTCAATGCCGAATCGTTCTTGATTCGCAGCCGCAACGATTTGAAGTCCAGCTATGCAGACCTCAATCGGGCGATGGGCGTGGCGGGCCAAGACGATTACGTGCTGGAAGACCTTGCCATCGACGTCAAGCCGACTCGCCCATTGGATTCCCTGATCAGCGAGAGCCTGTCCCATCCGGAACTCCAACGTCTCAAAGAACAAACAGCCTCGGCGGACGCCACATTACGCGCCACCAAGCAACAGTACCTCCCGACGATCTCGCCGATCGCGAGCGGGGGAACCTTTGAGCCGTTCGACGCCAGACAGAATCAGCAGACTGGAGGCTGGTGGACGGCGGGAGCCTTAGTGTCGATGCCGCTCTTCACCGGTTTTCTCATCGAGAACCAGATCCATGAGGCAAGAGCGCAGAAAAACGCATCGGATGCGGCCACCCTGAACGTTGAACAGGCGCTCACGCAGCAAGTCACGCACTCCTACCTGGATACGATCACCTTCGTGCAACAGATCAAGCTGGCAGAGGAACAGGTCAAGACGGCGCAGGAATCCCTGCAACTCGCGAAGCAGCGCTACAAGCTCGGCCTCGGCACGGTGGTGGAAGTGACCCAGTCGGAGGTCGCCGTCACGGCAGCACAAACCAGGCTGGCGGAATCCCAATATGACTACAAGATTGCCGAAGTGACGCTCGCCTATTCAGCGGGAGGCCGGAGCCAGCTGGAAGCCGATTCGACGATGCGCTAGCCGCGAGCGGGACGGGCGAGACTGGCGGGAGAAGCGATCATTCGAGGTTTTCGAGACGTCGAACCCAGAATTTTGAACGTCGCATCGTGTTTTTCTCGCACGTCCTGCGCTTCACGAGATACGAGCAACGGTCTACTAGCGCGTCAAGGGTCCGCATCTACCCGACAAGAACATTCTCTCGCAGGCTGCTCAAAACGTTCGTCCAGCAAGGCAGCAGCCGATGGAAGCACCGGAGGCGTACCCTCTGGGGTATGTTGAGGATGCGTTCGAGGCGAGAACGCCGCTGGAGAGCTTTTTCAGCGTCCTGACAAAGAGGCGATGGGGCCGGAGAGAACCTTCGTCAGATCGATCACGACTTCATCCGTGGTGTTGGCCAACAAGGTATCTAAGAAGCTGTGGCGCTGTACGACCGTCGCCTCACTGGGATCGAAAAAGAGTTCGAATCCCTTCGCGGCCGTCGGTCGCATGGGATAGCGCCGATCGTAGATCATCCCATAGGTCGGAATGCCATACAGGACCTGCCAATTCGCCAAAATGAAATGCAACTCCGTACCGTGGAGATAGAGGCCGCCTGACGTGAC
>JANYAJ010000344.1 GCA_025361385.1 Nitrospira sp. | reverse complement strand
CACCAGCTCCCGGCCCTCGCGACCTGGAAAAGCCACATCCGGCACATAATCCTCGACGATGTCGTAGCCCTCTTTAAAGAGGGCCGTCAGGTCAGACAGGCTGAATGGGTAGGGAGGTCCCACTTCACCCGGAGGCAGCGCTGGATCGATGAACCACACTCCGATGAGTAAGCCTCCGTGCCGCAACGTGAGATCGATGCCACGCCGGTAGTCAGCGCGCAGGCTCGGAGGCAGCGCACTCATGCACGTGTGCTCCAGCACCACATCATAGGCGCCGCGCATCTCCTCCGGCGGATCAAACAAATTTCCTATTACGAAGCGCTCTGCCAGATGTGGATACGTCGCGCGCGCTTCCGCGACCCCCGTCGGCGCGATGTCCAGGCCCGTCGCATCCAGCCCGTGCGCCACCGCCAGCGCCACCTCATGCCCGCGGCCGCAGCCAGGCACCAGCGCGCGCCCCCGCACCGTATGCCGCGCCAGATACTGTTTCATCGCCGGAGCCGGAGCGGCTTTATCCCAAGGCGTCTCACCTTTTTGATACTGCTCATCCCAATTCATATGTCTCGTACACCTTTTCTGCTTACGCGTTCTCTTCGTTCGACGTCTCACACAATTTTGCAATGGATCCATGCGTCTTCATCGAAGCCATAGATTGCGCACAGACGATGATAGCCGTCTGCGATCACCACTCGTCCATTCTGTTCGTCCCTGACCAACAGAAGCGGAGACAGGGATATTCCCTTCTTGATGTTCTTTCGATCCTTTACCACATGCGAATCACTCACCCCCAAGAGGGACAATTGAGAAGCCCGGAAAATGTCCTTGGCTCTGAACTGCTCGACAGGAGCCACTCGCAACATGGCAACCATCTTTTTGGCACGACTGTCGCTATACAGCAGCGTCAGATAGGACTCTGCGGCGGGGTAGTTATGCTTCTCCGGCCCTGGAAGCCACTTGATCTCCCGTGCATTCTCTTTGCTTTTCGCCATCTCGTACCTCCAAAACTGCTGCCCCTGGGGCTACTCGATTTCTCTCACGCGCTGCATCACCCGTTGCCAAAGGCGACACGCCGGAAATGCTTCCTGATATCGTTACCGTTTCTTCATCCGCTTGGGTTTTGGGGCTGGTTTAACAGTCCATCTTGTTCCCTTGCGTTGAAGGGTTGCGAGAGGGAGGCTTGGGCTGAGTTCGTCCGGGGAACTCAGAGTGCGTCCAATCCTGGTAGGCCTACTTGATGGCATAGGGGTGAGGGCGAGTTCAAATCCTTCAGCGACTCTCGTGTACTCCATCGGATTGTCCGTCGACAGCGGGTCGAGTGCCAGGGCGGGAGTGTGTGGTTCAGCGTCGCTCTCGACATAGCTGATACTCACGCGAAGTTGAGTGCCTGCCCTAGGTAAGGTGCACTCAAGGGGTGAGGGGACGCAGATCTCTCTTCCCAAGTAGTCAATCGCATAGCCGGGAGTCACGGACAAGGATGTGCCTTTGTTTGTGGTTGTGACCGACAGCCCGGCGACGACTCCGACGCCAAGACTGTGGAGGTTCCTGAATTGCTGCTTGTCGCGCAGGTAGTTCTGCTCCGCTTCCAAATCGCTCACAGACAAGAGGTGCCCCTGAAAGTAACGGTTCCGCGAAAACACCATCTGTCGAATCATCTGGTCTGTCCTTTTCGGATATTCCGGTTATGTAAGGGAGGCAACAGGGACATTCTACGTTTTCAAGTCAGTGTATTCTATCGCTGTGTGAATGGGATAGCGGCGAGGGGGTAGTGTGTGCATTGACAGCTCGCGCAGAGCGCAGTAGCCTTCGTCGATGATCGATCTGTGCCTGATGTTGTGCCGACTGGTGGTCGGGCGCAACCGTTCATAATCCTTGGAGGGAGAGCAACGATGAGAGCAAGCTGGACTGTTGGTGCAGAACTGGTTGCCGGCTCCTGTGTGGTCGGTGTTGTGATGTGGCTCTCTGGTGGCATGCCGGCGATGGCCGCTCAGGAAGCGGTCCTCTCTCCCGGATATTTTGTGAAGTTTGAAGTGCAGGGCGGACCCACCGCCTTTTTCACCGAAGTATCAAGCCTGGGGTCCGAATCCGAAGTCGTCGAGCAAAAAATCGTTAGCGCCAATGGTCAAACGATCATCAAGAGTCTGCCCGGGCGGCTCAAGTGGAAGGAGATCGTGCTGAGGCGTGGGTTGACGACTGATATGAGCTTCTGGGTATGGCGGGCACAGGTAGAGGCCGGTAACCTTCAAGCTGCAAGCCTGAAATTTTCCATTACACTGTTGAATACGTCGTTGCAGCCGTTTGCACGATGGGAGGGGGTGGGTGGCTGGCCCAGCAAACTTGTCACTCTGTCCCATGATCGCAATGCGCCGGTGCCCATGCTGGAGGAGCTGACGATCGTGCATTCCGGGCTCACGCGGACGCAGTGACCTCTGTGCTTGTGTCTAGGCCAGGATTTCTAAGGCAGTGAGGCGAGGGCGGCCTGACACAGGGGACCTTCGTCCGAAACGGTGT
>JANYAJ010000333.1 GCA_025361385.1 Nitrospira sp. | reverse complement strand
CCCTTTGCCCAGCTCGATTTCGATGGTCCGTCACTGCCCGATGATCTCTTCCGCCGTATACCGTGTTCGTGCCATGCCCCCTCCTTTCGCCGGTCGAAAGCGTAACTCCAGATCCGGCTTGGTTTATAGGGGGCAGGTCAGCGTCGCATCGCAGTGAAAAAGGACGCCTTTTTCCTTGGCGATTTTGCCGATCTCTTTGACGGGGTTGATCGTGCCGATTTCATTGTTCGCCAACATGACGGAGATGAGGATCGTCTTCTCTGTAATCGCCTTCCGCACATCCTCGGGACTGACCATCCCGAATTTATCGACGGGGAGGTAGGTGGCCGTCGCTTTGCCTTTGCCCTCCAACACTTTGACGGTGTCAAGCACGGCGCGGTGTTCGGTGGCCGACGTAATAATGTGGTCGCCCTTCTCCTTGTACATTTCAACCACGCCCTTGATCGCGAGATTATCCGATTCGGTGGCGCCGCTGGTGAAGACGATCTCTTTCGGATCGGCCTTGATCAGCTTCGCGATCTGCTTCCGGGCGTTTTCGACGGCTTCCTCCGCTGCCCACCCGAAGGCATGGTTGCGGCTGGCTGCATTCCCGAATTTTTCGACGAAGTACGGGAGCATGGCCTCCAAGACGCGTGGATCCATCGGTGTGGTGGAATGGTTGTCTAGGAATATGGGCAGTTTCATCGTTCGACTCCTTGTGCCGTGGGAGACTGAATCGTAATGAGGGGTGTGCCACCCATCATGTCTTGCAGGGTCATGTTATTGAGCAATTGGGCGATGCTGTCCTGGACTTTCAAGAGCGGAGTTCGGATATTGCAGTTTCCCCGCTGCATGCAGAACTCGCCATCTTTCTCGTGCGAACAATCGGTGATACCCAATGGGCCTTCGATACTTTCGAGTATTTGCGCGATCGTAATCTGGTGCGCGCGGCGGGCTAGGACGTACCCGCCTTTGGGACCATTGTGACTCTCGATCAATGCATTCTTGGAAAGAGTCTGGAGCACTTTGGCCAGGAGCTCGAGGGGGATGTTATATTCCTCCGCAATCTCCTTCGTATTCACCACGCGCCCAGGCGTGACGTCACCGAACTGGGCCGCAGCGATGTGCTGAAGCGCCATAAGGGCATAATCTGCTTTTTTTGAAATCTTCAACATTGCTATTGCCGATCTTCTAGGTCGGAGACTATAATGATCTCCGATCAATAAGGTCGGACTAACAATAGCACGCAGGTTTCAGAGCTGTCAACAGCGAGAGATAAGGCTGAATTGGGCTGAGAAAGGAACGAGCATATGGGCGGGACCAATCCCTATATTGAAAAAGCTGATTATGAGCTGCCTCAACGAGCCTACACGGTCACCTTTGTCGCCCCTGATGGCGTGGTGACGAAGGTTGAGGTCGATCCAGCCAAAATTCCCTATGGTCCGACCGGGCTTCCAGGAAGTCTCCTGGACGTGGCGATGGGCAGTGGGGTTGCGTTGGAACATGTCTGTGGGGGGGTCTGCGCCTGCTCGACCTGTCACGTCATTGTGAAACAGGGGCTTGAGAGCTGCAGTGAAGGGACGGACGATGAGTTCGATGAGTTGGAGCAAGCGCCGGTTACGACGTTGCAGTCCCGACTCGGCTGCCAATGTGTGCCGAATGGGACGAAGGACATTGTGGTCGAAATTCCGTCCGTGAACAAGAACCTCGTGCGGGAAGGACACTAATCGTAGGTTTCTGTTTTAACATCCTTCCGATCATAACCTGCCTCGACAAAATAGGCTCGCAGGGGCCGCACAAATCCTTTCGTGCCGCACAGCAGGGGCGTCACTTTCGCCGCCCCTTCAATCAAGGGCCTGAGCATAGAGAGTGTGAGGTCGACGCCTTGCTGCTCCCCTCCGGCGGCCACCAGGGGCAGGTAGCGAAACTGGGGATGGGTGACGGCCAACATGAGCAATTCCTGGTGAAAGAGTAATTCTTTCTCCGCCGGAGCGACGGCGATCAGGAGGATCGCTGCCGTCTGTCGTTGTGCATAGAGATGTTTCAACATGCAGCGGACCGGGACGAGGCCAGTATAACGGGCGATCAGGATCAATTCCCGATCGAGTGAGATCGGAAGGGTGAAGTTCCCATAGGGGCCCGAGAGGTCGATATGATCGCCAGGCTTGAGGTGGTAGAGGTAGTTGGATCCCATGCCGCTCGGTATGCGGTCGAAGACGAGCGGCAGCTCGCCTGATGGAGTGCCAGGCGCCGCCATCGAGTAGGCTCGATTCAGCGGTGGTTTGGCACCGACCGGCAATTTAAGTGAGACCCATTGACCGGGCTGAAAGGCGATGGGCTGAACCGTAGGGAGGAGTATGAGCTGGCGAACGTGGGGCGTAAGATCCGTGATCGAGAGGACCGTTGCCGGTTGTGTGAGTTCCGCCATCACGATCTCCGTATCTGCTCTCTTACCAGAAGGCCAGCCCAGATGAAAGGGCTACAGCCCACGATTCTGTACAACACTTTTCCTCACGTGCTATAGATACCGGCCGTTAATCCTGCGACAGAGGTTCATCCCCATGAGTCAGGTCAGAGTCAGGTTTGCGCCAAGCCCAACGGGCTTTCTCCACATCGGCGGGGTCCGCACGGCGCTGTTCAATTGGCTCTTTGCCCGCCAACAGAAGGGCGTATTTGTCCTTCGGATCGAAGACACGGATCAGGACCGCTCGACCGATGAGTCGATCCAAGCCATTCTTGAAGGGCTGAAGTGGGTCGGGCTCGATTGGGACGAGGGTCCATTCCGTCAGACCGAGCGGATCGATTTCTATCGCAGCTATGCCATGCAGCTGTTTGAGAAGGGGCAGGCCTATTGGTGCGCTTGCAAGGCGGAAGAACTCGAGGCGCGGCGTAAGGAAGCCGAGGCCAAGGGATTGTCGCCAAAATATGATAGCCGTTGTCGTGATCGTGGCCTCAGCAATCAGGCCGGCGACGCGGCTCTGCGCTTTAAGGCTCCGTTAGAGGGAGAGACGGTGGTCGACGACCTCATCAAGGGCAAGATCGTCTTCGATAACAATGTGCAGGACGATCTGATCATCCTCCGGTCGAACGGCTATCCGACGTACAATTTTTCAGTCGTGGTCGATGATGCGCTGATGAACATTACCCACGTAATACGTGGCGACGATCATCTGACCAACACGCCGCGGCAGGTTCCGATTTTCCAAGCGCTCGGGTTTCCCGTCCCCCAGTTCGGGCATCTGCCGATGATTTTGGGCTCGGACAAGGCCCGCCTATCGAAGCGGCATGGGGCGACCTCGATTATGGCCTATAAAGACATGGGTTATCTGCCGGATGCCATGGTGAACTATCTCGTTCGCTTGGGCTGGTCGTATGGAGACCAGGAACTGTTCGCCCGTCAGGAGCTGATCGAGAAGTTTTCCTGGAAGAACGTGCAAACGTCCCCTGCCGTGTTTAATCCCGAGAAGCTCATCTGGGTGAATGCAGAATATATCAAGATTAGTCCGCCGGACCAGATCGCTCAGGCTCTGGTGCCTCTCTTGGAATCAGCGGGACTTGCAGCCGAAATCAAGG
>JANYAJ010000331.1 GCA_025361385.1 Nitrospira sp. | reverse complement strand
CCGGATTTCATGCGATGGAGCAGGACTTCGTGATCGCGGCTCGTATAAAAACACCCACCGGCCGCCTCATCCCAATATCGTTCCAAGAAGCTGTCTGTCACGTCGCGGGCCTGATCCAGATACCACCGGTGCGACGTCGCTTCAAACGCATCCAGCAAGGCGGCAGCCAGACAGGCCGCGTCGTCTAAATAACCGTTCAGGCGACCCTTTCCTGCCGTGACCGTCCGATAGACTCGCCCGTTTTCAACCGCATAGTCGAGCAGGAAGGTGAGCGCCCGCTCTGCTGCCGCCAGATAGGACGGAATCCCGAACGCATGATAGGCATCGAGATAGGCGGACACCATCATCGCATTCCAACTTGTAAGAATGTTGTCGTCCCGCTGCGGCTTCACGCGTTGCTCCCGTACAGCGAGCAACTTCACCCTGGCAGGCTGCAACAACGCCTCCAACTCCTCCTGAGCCTCGGAGGTGAGCGGGACGTCACCGAGCCGATGCAACACGTTCTTGCCTTCGAAATTGCCGCTCTCTGTCACGCCATAGTGCCGGCAGAACTGCTCCGCCAAGTCAGCGCCCAGCACCGAGGCAATCTCTCCAGGCTCCCAGACGAAATAGATTCCTTCACGCCCCTCGCTGTCGGCATCCTGCGCGGCAAAGAACGCACCGTCCGGATGCGTCAGTTCACGACGCACGTACTCCAGCGTCTCTTCCACGACTTCACGAAACCGAGGCTCTTTGGTCAGACGCCATCCATCGAGATAGATCCGCACCAACTGGGCGTTGTCGTAGAGCATCTTCTCGAAATGAGGAATCAACCACTGGCCATCCACGGAGTAGCGATGGAACCCGCCACCAAGATGATCGTAAATTCCTCCGGCTGCCATCGTTCTCAGCTGCAAGAGCACGTGCTCTTGATGGGAAGGGTCTTTCGTCCGGGCCGTCTGACGCAGCAACAAGTTGAGCGGTGGGACCGTTGGAAATTTCTGGCCCTCTCCGAATCCTCCATGGACCGGATCGAAAAACTGCCCTAAATTCTTCGCTGCCTCATCGAGCAATCGATCCGTCAAGGAATCACCCGACGTCTTGGGCGTACCCACCCGCAGCAACCCAGCCTTCACCTTATCCACATTCTTGCGGACATCGTCTCGATGATTCCTGTAGGCCTCGACGACACCGCGCATGACCTCGGGAAATCCCGGCAAGTTGTAGCGGGGCGCCGGCGGAAAATACGTGCCCCCGTAAAACGGTTCTTGATCAGGCGTGAGAAACATCGTCAACGGCCATCCACCACCCCGCCCCAAAAACACTTGCGCGGACTTTTGATAGATATCGTCCAGATCCGGGCGTTCTTCACGATCGACCTTCACATTGATAAAATGCTGGTTCATGAGCTCGGCAATCTGGACATTGTCGAAACATTCATGGGCCATGACATGGCACCAGTGGCAGGCTGAATACCCGATGGACAACAGAATCGGCTTGTCCTCTGCCTTCGCCCGCGATAAGGCTTCCTCTCCCCAGGGATACCAGTCCACCGGATTCGTCGCATGCTGCCGCAGATAGGGGCTGGCTTCGGTGATCAGCCGATTGGAGGAACGGTCTTCTCTCGCTAAGTCTGTCATCGATTGCCTATCCTTGTGGACAGGCATAGTACATGGCCGCGAAGCCGCGCTGCAACGGACCTGTCAGGCTATGGTATAGTCCTGCGGCACCGCGAAAGGCTCACCGTATGAACGGCTCAACGTGTAACGTTTCCCGCTCCTGCATTGTCGTCATACTTCTGGGAATCCTCCTCGTTCTGCTCTCTTTCGGCACTCCCTGCTTTGCGCAATCCGAGGAACATCATCGTGCATGGCCTGGAGCGCTCGACAGCCTCTCCAGTGAACGTATGCTCGCCGACATCACCACGCTCAGCAATCCTTCATTCAACGGCCGTCAAACAGGCACAGCGAACGATGCCAGCTCGGCGACATGGATCATGAAGAGATTTCATGAGTCCGGCCTCTCGCCCGCAAATGCTGGCGTCGATCCATTCATGCCTAGCGGGCCGGACCTTGGAGTCCCCAGCGGATTGATGACCACAGTGGTCACATCGTCGACCATTGCACCGGAACCCGTCCTCCGTATTTCATCGGGCAGTGACTCGCTCACACAGCAACTCGGGACAGACTATCTCCCCATCCTCGATTCACCCTCCGCTGGGGTGCACGGGCCGATCGTGTTTGTGGGTTATGGAATCGTCGACTCAACGCAAGGCATCGACGACTACGCCGGAGTCGATACGACTAACGCTCTTGTTCTCTTTCTTCGCGGCATCCCCACATACTACAAGGGGACCGTCAGCCACGCAGACAAGGTGCGATTCGCACGACAGAACGGCGCCATCGGCTATCTCACCGCCACTGGACCGACGCTCAGTTCCTATGAGTCGCGCCGCGGCATCACGGGAAAGCCCGGAGCCTTTTATGGACTCTCTCCTCGATCGGACACCATCCCGG
>JANYAJ010000325.1 GCA_025361385.1 Nitrospira sp. | reverse complement strand
ATTTTGTGGCGTTCTCCTCGTTGGCGAGCAACCTCGTTGCAGGCGGTGTGGCTCCGCCTGATGTCTATGTCCGAGCGACGCCCTAGCCGGTAGAGCTTCATGTTGCGGCATGGTACGATCCCGTACCATGCCGCTCTCCCGATTCCACCCTCTCATTGCTGACTGGTTTCATTCGAGGGTCGGTGTTCCGACCGATGTGCAAGTGCAGGCGTGGCCCGCTATTCAGTCCGGGGGCGACGTGCTGATCGCCGCGCCCACCGGGTCTGGTAAGACTTTCGCCGCCTTTCTCTCCTGCATCGATCACCTTTTTAAACAGGCTCTGGCGCGTGAACTCGACGACCATACGCAGGTGCTCTACGTCTCGCCGCTGAAAGCGCTCAGCAACGACATTCAGAAAAACCTCCAACAGCCGCTCGTTGAAATAGGAAACGCAGCCTTGTCCGCCGGGCTTTTGATGCCGGAACTTCGGGTGCTGGTCCGTACCGGCGATACGCCGATGGCTGAGCGCCAACAGATGCTCAAGCGGCCGCCCCATATTCTCGTCACGACCCCGGAGTCGTTGTACATCTTATTGACGGCGGAGAAGAGCCGCCGGCTTCTGCAGACGGTCCGGACCGTCATTGTCGATGAAATCCATGCCGTGGCATCGAATAAACGAGGAGCCCACTTGGCCCTATCGTTGGAGCGATTAGAAGCCCTGACGCTCACAAAGCCTCAACGGATCGGGCTCTCTGCCACACAACGGCCGATCGAAACTATCGCCAGATTCCTGGTCGGGAATCGGATCTCGTCAACCGTCAATCGTCAACGGTCAAGCGTCCTTGCCTCAGTACCCAGCATTCAGTACCCAGAACTCAGCACTCAGGACTCAGCACGTGCCATCAGCTCCGCTCCCTGCACCATCATCGACGTGGGACATCAGCGCGAGATGGATCTGGCGGTGGAAGTGCCGAAGGACGAGTTGAGCGCTGTGGCCACGAATGCGATCTGGGCCGATATCTACGATCGCGTCGCCGAATTGGTCCGGCAGCATCGCTCGACCTTGGTCTTCGTCAATACAAGACGCCTGGCTGAACGAGTGTCGCACTTCCTGGAAGAACGACTCGTAGACTTAGGCGCCGATGCCGTGGCGGCGCACCATGGCAGCCTTTCGCGCCAGATTCGCTTGTCGGCTGAAGAGCGGCTGAAGAGCGGCAAGACGCGCGTCGTCGTCGCCACGGCTTCCCTGGAACTCGGCATCGATATCGGGGCCGTGGATCTCGTCTGTCAGATCGGTTCACCGCGCGCGATTGCTACCTGTCTGCAGCGGGTTGGCCGGGCCGGTCACTGGATTAAGGCGATTCCCAAGGGCCGTCTCTTTGCGATGACGAGGGACGACTTGCTCGAATGTGCGGCGCTGATGCGGGCGATTCGGACAGGAGTCCTGGATCGCATTGCCGTACCGCCGGCCCCGCTTGATATTTTGGCGCAGCAGATAGTGGCAGCCGCGGCGACACAGACATGGGAAGAGGACGATCTGTTCGATCTCTGCCGCCGGGCTGATCCCTATCGGGCCTTGGCTCGCTCGGACTTCGATCAGGTGCTGCGGATGTTGGCGGATGGGATTGCGACCAATCGCGGGCGGGGGCTGGCCTATCTGTTCCACGATCGGATCAATCGTCGCATTAAGGGGCGGCGAGGGGCGCGACTGGCGGCGATCACCTCCGGCGGGGCCATCCCGGATACGGCGAACTATGCTGTGGTCGCGGAGCCAGACGGCACGGTCGTGGGATCGGTCGATGAAGACTTCGCGGTGGAGAGTCTGGCCGGCGATATCATGTTGCTGGGCAACACCTCCTGGCGCATCAAGGGCATCGAGATGGGGAAGGTGCGGGTGGAGGATGCTCACGGAGCCCCGCCCAACATTCCCTTCTGGCGCGGCGAAGCGCCGTCGCGCACGGCAGAGCTTTCTGCCGAAGTGGCATCTCTCCGCCAAGCGATTGCAGAGCGAGCTCTTTCCTCCCCTCCAGCTATCAGCCGTCAGCCGTCAGCCATCAGCTCCGATCCGGTGCCCATCACGGATCACCCATCACTCATCACCTGGCTTTACCAAGAATGTTCCCTGGATCAACGAGGCGCGCAGCAGGCGATCGAGTATGTTTTGGCGGGAAAGGCTGTGCTCGGAACGGTGCCGACGCAACAGACGATCGTCGCGGAGCGGTTCTTCGATGAAAGCGGCGGGATGCAGCTGGTGTTGCATACGCCGTTCGGAGGGCGGATCAACCGGGCTTGGGGCCTCGCCTTGCGAAAGCGATTGTGCGTCACGTTCGATTTCGAACTGCAAGCGGCGGCGACCGACAACGGGATCGTGATCTCACTGGGCGAGAAGCACAGTTTCCCGCTCGATTCGGTGTTTGGCTTCCTGCATAGCCAGACGCTTCGCGAGGTCCTGCTGCCCGCCGTGCTTCAGGCCCCGATGTTTATGACCCGCTGGCGCTGGAATGTGAGCCGTGCGTTGCTGTTGCTGCGATTCTCTCATGGCAAAAAAGTTCCCCCACAAATTCAACGGATGAAGGCGGAGGATCTGCTTGGCGCCGTCTTCCCTGATGCCATCGCCTGTCAGGATAATATCGTCGGGGAGCGCACTCGCCAGATTCCTGATCATCCGCTCGTGAACGAGACCCTGCGGGATTGTTTTACGGAGGCGATGGATCTCGACGGGTTGACGGCAATCCTCACGCAGATTGAAGCAGGGGCCATTCGTTGTGTGGCGGTCGATACACCGATTCCTTCGCCGTTCTCGCACGAGATCTTGAATGCCAACCCCTATGCATTTCTCGACGATGCGCCGCTGGAAGAGCGGCGGGCGCGGGCGGTGGAGATGCGGCGCACGCTGCCGGCTCAGTTGGCCGGCGAGGTCGGGGCGTTAGACCTCGCGGCCATTGAGGAAGTGCAGCGCGAGTCCTGGCCCGTCGTGCGGGACTCGGATGAATTGCACGATGCCCTGCTCACCTTGGTCTGGTTGCCGGTCGAGGAACTCCAGGACTGGGCGATTTACCTGCCGCGCTTGATTGACGAAGGGCGGGCGGTTGAGTTGGTGGCTCGTGGCGAGGGGCGAGAAGCAAGAGGCTGGGTGGCGAAGGAACATCAGGATCAGGTCGAAACGGCATTAGCGGGAGGCGATGAGACGACGCTCGACGCCATCGTGCTCGGCTGGATGGAGAGCATCGGGCCAACGACGGCCACGGAACTTGGAGCGAGATTGCATCTTCCGTCCGATGCTGTCTCTCATTCCCTGCTTCGCCTCGAAGCCTCCGGCCAAGTCCTCCGCGGCCAATTCCGCCCGCGCGCAGCACTCAGCATTCAGGACTCAGCACTGCCAGGCGCAGGCACGCCAGAATGGTGCCATCGCCGGTTGCTGGCCCGC
>JANYAJ010000314.1 GCA_025361385.1 Nitrospira sp. | reverse complement strand
GTCAAGGGAGAGGAGGGTAGCCTGATGATCTCCTCTGCTCGCGCAACGCGCGGCCTCGGAAGGGGAGGCACAAGAGCGTGAGGAGCTTTCTTTGCTCCCGGAACGCGCGGCCTGAGAAGGCCCTCGTTCGACGGCCGCAGTCAAAAGCTCCTCATGCCCTTGCTTGGTGGACTATTGAGCTGAAAAAATGGGAACGAATGGCCGCGCGCAATGGGAGACCAATCAGGCCACCCTCTGGGAGAGGGCAACGAGCGAACTTGGACGGGAAAGGAGGGGCAGCCTGGTCGTCCTCCTGCTCGCGGAACGCGCACGATAAGAATGTGCTCGTTTGACGCGCGCATTTGAGGAGCAACCAGGCCGCTCCTTTAAATAGGTTAGCAGCGAGCTCGGTGGGATCATCTATATTTCGTTGGACATGTGCAGTGGGAGACCCTCTAGCCCGCCCTCAAAGGAGGAGGTGTAGGCTCGGTTGCTAGCCGGTGCAGATTGTAAGAAACGTCAAATTATTGTATATACAGTCTCGTGTTTACGTGGGACATTCCGAAGGCCATCGCTAATTTCGAGAAGCACGGCGTCCCATTTGAAGAGGCGGCCACCGTATTCGGCGATGCCAACGGGCTCGATTGGGACGATGTCGCCTATTCGGATCGCGAATGGCGGTTCAAGCGACTGGGCCTCTCGATGGACAAGCGGCTCTTGCTCGTTGTCTACACAATGCGGAGGATGGGCCATGAAAAAGAAAAAATCCGAATCATCAGCGCGCGGCAAGCGAGCCGGCGCGAGCGTCAAGCCTATGCCCGACTCACAGATTGATTTCTCGGACATTCCGGAGTCCACAACGGAAGAACTCCGGGGCGCACGCCGGGTTGGGCGGCCATCCAGTGGAATGGCGAAGCAGCTCATCGCAATCCGCCTCTCGCCTCGTCTCTTGAGTCAGTTGCGGAAAATGGCGGCCAAGGATAAGAAACCCTATCAAACGCTCATTCATGAACTGTTGGAAAAGGCGGCCTCCCGCGCCGCATGATTCTGTCTCTCCTCTTGTATCGCGCAGCCTGGTTTCTCTTGTGTATTTAGTTCCTTTGGTTTTTCTGGTTCAGACGACCAAACGAACTAGATCAAGCGGAAAAACCAGACCAACCAAACAGGCCAGATGAACCAACCTACGTTGCACGTGCGCAGTGAGGGATCAACTCAGGCAGCCTACTCTCTCTTGCTCGCTGAGGCTCAGGACCGGTCGCTTGCTCAAGATCGACCGCGAGGGTAGCATGAGCGGGCAACATTCTTGATCGAGGGAGTGCTTGCCATGCCTGCGTCGCTCGACCACATCCATTCCGGTACCCCGATGGGGGTCAGCCTGATCGCCGGCGGCGCCACCTTCCGCTGCTGGGCGCCAAAGGCCAGGGCCGTGTATGCGATCGGCGACTTCAACCAGCGGGTGCGCAACGATGCCAGCCTGCTGACATGCGATGAGTTCGGCCATTGGCGTGGCTTCATTCCCGAGGTCAGAGACCGCCAGCGCTACCTGTTCTATGTCGTGGGGGAAGGGAGCGAGGGGCCGAAGCGCGATCCCTACGCCCGCGAGCTCGAGACGCCCTTTCCCAGCGACTGCGTCGTCCGCAAGCCCGACTTCCCCTGGCACAAGACCGGGTTCGTTACGCCGCCCTTTCATGAACTCGTCCTCTATCAGCTCCATGTCGGTACCTTTTTCACGCCGAACCTGCCGCACAAAGGCGGCACGTTCCTCGATGTCGCGCGCAAGCTGCCCTATCTGGCCGAGCTCGGCGTCACGGCGTTGCAGCTCATGCCCATTCAGGAATTTCAAACCAGCTTCAGCCTGGGCTACAACGGCACCGACTATTTTTCGCCCGAGATGGACTTTTCCGTGGCAGATGCCGACCTGCCTCCCTACGTCGCTGAAGTGAACGGACTGCTCGAGGCGAAGGGCCTGCGGCACTATTGGAAACACGATCTGCGCGGAGAAATGAATCAGCTCAAGGCACTGGTGGATCTCTGTCATGTCCACGGCCTGGCCGTGATCCTGGACGTGGCCTACAACCACGCGGGCGGCGAGTTCGGCGACCAGAGCCTGTACTTCTTCGACCGCCAATCGCCCGCCGGCGGACAGTGGAACTCCCTCTACTTCACGGACAAGGGCCACGCCGGGGGCCTCCTGTTCGATTACGCCAAGCCGGAGGTGCGCGACTTCCTCATTCAGAATGCCACATTCTTCCTCGATGAATACCGCGTCGACGGATTCCGGTATGACCAGGTGAGCGTCATCGATCACGACGGCGCGCCGCAGGGGTGGAGGTTTTGCCAAGACCTCACCGCTACGCTGCATGCCCACCGGCCCGGGGCCTTGAACCATGCCGAGTACTGGGACGTGAATCCGTACGTGGTGAAGGCGCCGCCTGACGGGGCCGGCTTCGACACAACCTTGACCGACGGACTGCGCCTCGCGATCCGCGACGTCATCAGCAACGCGAGCGCCCCGGACGAGCG
>JANYAJ010000307.1 GCA_025361385.1 Nitrospira sp. | reverse complement strand
GAGGCACCGGGCTCTCCCAATGATTCCCGAACCAGTCGCAGCCCTGCTTTCATATCATTATAAGCCGACGGATCGCGCAAGAGGTGTAGCACCTCCTGACATAAGCGCTCCGCTGTCGCCTCATCCTGAATCAGCTCCGGCACGACCGATCGGCCTGCCACCAGATTGACGAGCCCGATCCACTTCACATTGATCAGCCAACGCGCCAGACGATAGGTCACCGGCGTGGTCTTGTACAGCAACACCATGGGAGTCCCCACCACCGCCGCCTGCAGCGTGGCGGTCCCCGATGCAATAAATAACACATCGGATAGGGCCATCACCTCACTCGCCTGATCGTATGCGACGCGGACCGGCACAGGGCTATTTTGTAACAGAGACTGGATCAGATGATCGTGAATTGACGAGGCCTGCGCCAGGATAAATTGTATCCCCGGTTCTGCGGCATGCAGTTGCGCCGCCGCATCGAGAAGCACCGGCAGCAGCATCTCGACTTCGCGCACCCGACTCCCCGGCAACAATCCAACAACGCGGGCCGACTCGTCTAGGCCGAACTTCCTGCGAAGCGCCGCACGATCGTATTGCGGCGCCACCGCATCAAGTAGAGGATGGCCGACAAACGTACAACGCACCCCTGCCCGGCGATAAAGTTCCGGCTCGAACGGGAGAATCACGACGACATGATCGACCCGGCGCTGAATCCACTTCATACGACCGGGACGCCAGGCCCATACTTGGGGCGCGATATAGTACATCACACGCAGGCCGGCGGCCTTGGCCACCCTGGCGAAATGGAAATTCAGCCCTGGATTATCGATCAGCACGACCAAATCCCAGGCCTCTGACTTCAGCACTCGCCGGATCGCCAACACGCGCTGGACCATGGCGCGAATGGCAGACAGGCCGATCAATCCCATCACGTCCAACTGGGGAACGCCCGGCACCAGGCTCACCCCTGCCGCGCGCATCGCCGCCCCACCAATGCCGACCAGCTCGGCCGTCGGGTCGAGCGCCATGATCGCTTTCGCTAAATGAGCCCCGTGGAGATCACCGGACGCTTCACCTGTGACGATCAACATTCGCATACTCTTCACAGCCGGGATAAAGAAGACGCACCGACACCGTCTCTCCCGTGAGCCCCTTCTTCATGACGAGCCGCAAAGGCCTCAATGGCCTGCAACACTTGATGGGCTGCCGCCACTGCCGCCGCGCCATCTTCACCGGACACCGCCGGCCTCGTGCCCGTGCTGGCTGCGTGCAGAAATGATGCGAGTTGGAGCTTCAAGGGTTCTTCATCTCCCCCCTGCAACTGTTCGATCTCGACGGTCGGCTTCTCCCCTGCTTTGGCGCTGCGTCGGGAGACCATGCCGAGACGAGTCTGAAAATCGATCGAGAGGTAACTGTCTCGTTGAAAAAGACGCAATCGCCGCATCTTATTCGTCGACACACGGCTAGAGGTCAAATTGGCCACGCAACCGCTTTGAAACTGAATACGGGCGTTGGCAATATCGATCGAGGAGGACAAGACCGCCACCCCCGCAGCGCGCACTTCTTCAATAGGACCAGGATTCAAAGACAACACGAGATCCAGATCGTGAATCATCAGGTCCAAGACCACATCCACGTCCGTCCCCCGTTCACTAAAGCTACTGAGGCGATGACATTCGATAAACACCGGCCGGCTAATATGGGGACGCATCAGCGCCATCACCGGATTGAACCGCTCGCTGTGGCCTACCTGTAGGCAACAACCCTGCTGCTTGGCCAACTGGACCAACTCCTGTGCCTCTGTCGGTGTGACCGCAATGGGCTTTTCCACCAAGACATGTTTGCCTGCCTGCAGACAGGCTTTGGCGACAGCATAGTGGCCAGACGTGGGAACCGCCACGCTCACGACATCGACGTGCGAGAGCAATTCATCGATCGTACGAAAGACCGGCGACCCATGCCGATCGGCAACCGTCTGCGCCCGCTCAATCGATTGATCCGTCACGCCGACAAGCTGCGCCCCCGGCAAGGAGGCATAGAGGCGCGCATGGTGCTGCCCGAGATGTCCGACGCCGATCACACCTGCCCTTAGCGGCTTCATAGGATACCCCGAGCGTGATACAGCGATGGAAAGA
>JANYAJ010000301.1 GCA_025361385.1 Nitrospira sp. | reverse complement strand
TCGACGTCCAATGCGAACCAGAAGATCGGACGCTGGCGAGTCGCGGGAGTGCGCAGCGGCTGCATCGCTCCCCTTGGACAGTTGCTCCGAAGAAAACCTGCGCACTGCAATTTACGACAGACTGAAGGAATCCAGGAAATCCCCGCTCGCCGAGTCTGGCATGGGAGAGAGGTGCATGCCAGGGGCCTGATCGATCGAAGGCGCAACACAAGGCAGCACGCTGTCAATCCATGCGCGCAAATTCTTTGCTCGACTCTATCCACCTAGCCGAAAGGCCGTCTGGCGTTGTCCGAAAGACTGGACCGGCGATGCGCCACGAAGATGTAGTGACGCGAATATCGAGTCTGAACACTGACAAACGCTACGGTTGAACGGTGATCGTATTCACCACCGATTGCACCCCTTCCACTTGACGCGCAATCTCCTCCGCCCGATTCTTGTCTTGCAGAGTCGCGGCCACGCCGGTGAGATAGACGGTGTTTTCGACGGTCTTGACGCTGATCTGTGTCATCGTCTTGAGCGGACCGTCCGTGGCCAGATGCGTCTTCACTGCCGTCGTGATGCCCGTATCGTCGATGTAGTGCCCCGTGGTCTGGGGATTCGATTTGCAACCGATGGCAAGCACACTGAAGACTGCCAGCACCGTCAGCACGTGTGGAATTCTGATCATACGAGTTCTCCTCTGCTCTCGTGAGCCCTCTCCACGCCCGATAAAGATGGCGCAGGAGCCGTTACAGCCGACCCGTCAGCAACAGGATGAGCAACACCACGAGGACCAAGCCGAGACCGCCGCTGGGACCGTACCCCCAGTTCGCGCTGTGAGGCCAGGTCGGCAATGCGCCGACGAGGAGCAGAATGAGAATGACGAGTAGTATGGTGCTCACGCGTGACCTCCAGTTTCAAAGTGTGATTGACCAAGATCGCAGGACCGCAATCAACGATATTCTAATTTATCAACCACTTCCTTTATCGTCTGTTCACTATTGCTCACAATACGACGTCCCGACATTCAGGGGTCAAGCAAGTCTGCGATAGAGGCTGTCTCTATTCTGTCCTGAGATCATTTGTGACCTGCGCACGTTTATTCTGACTACTCGAGACCTACCGGAATGAAACCCTCCTCATGCTCCCTGTCTAGCCGTGAAAGATTGGGTTGGAGGTATTGCGACATGTCTGGTCGTGCAACTTCCTGATCGAGGTTCCATCCTGATCTATTTTGAACAGACGCCAATCTGCTTTCTTGGCATACTGACAACCGGAACTCGCTATCTGTCATATCTGTCCAGCAAAAGGCGGTGGGTGCTATCAAGGCTGAGAAGTTGCCACCGCGATTTCTGTCGACAACGAGGGAGTGCATCGATGAAAGAATTGCGTTGCCCGGCCACAGTCATGGGTCCTCCAAGCTCCCCCATGGGTCTGTGCCACGAAAAAATGCAACAAGTGACAAGGCGAAATACTGAGGAGTTCGATCCCGCGAACGGTCTTCTATACTTCCGCTGTCCCGCTTGTAGCCATCTCGGCATGGTCGCTGCCGGTGGGGTTCAACTCGTATTTCAGTATGCGCATCAGTATGTGCTGACCTATGAGCCCTATCTCTCAACCATCACAGTCCTGCTGCCAGCCAGGTCGATCACGAGGTGCCAAACCTATAGACTCGATGCCAATGCGCTTGCGAAACATGCTACCGAATGGGCTCTATTGTCAGGGAACAACAGTTACACCCTCTCGTTAGCGCCAGAGGAACAGCAATTTCTCGACTTTACCCGTTATCTAAGTTCCCTCGCATGGTCACCGGGCTCTCACCTGCCTCTGGCCAGCCACCCGAATGTCGGACAAACGAGATCTGAGGAGTTGCTCCGCGTGTAATCATTCCAAGCCTCTTCTTCGGCACCAGATCATATCCCTGCAGGCCCAGTCGACTCTTTCGAGTTGAGCAATTTTGACCAGATCAGGCTCTGTATTGCTGACAGACTCTCAGCAGCTGCCCGACGTTGTCTCGAAATGCCACATGCACACCGCCGTCCCGTCCTAACTTGATCTTCACGCCTCGAAGGGAGCCGACATGTTCATTCATCCAGACCAGAAAGCGCCGACCGCCCGTCTTCTCCAATTTCTTCGAGATGGGGAATATCTCGCTAGCGACTGTGCCAAGGCGCAGGCGAAGCTCATGCCGGACCCTGGCATGCGCCGGTTCCTCCTCAATCAGTCCCGACAAGAGGCCTATCATGCATTCGTGTTTCAAGGGGCCATCGCCTGGCTGGCCCCACGCCACTTGGGCACCGGCCCCTTGCTGCCGCCGATGGAACGGTATCGCACCTTGATCGAAGAGGCCATCGGACGGGGAGACTTTGCCGAAACCCTGATGGCGGAACAAATCATTCTCGAAGGGCTCGGTCAGGCGATCCTCGAACGCATCGAAGAAGGACTGGCGAAACGCAACGCTCCCTTCGAGCGCATGCGGCGCATGCTGTTGCAACAAGAAGAAGCGCACCACGGATTCGGGTGCCGCACGCTGGAACGGATGTTCGCAGCCGGAGTGACCTCGCCGGAAGCCCTCCGGGATCGCGGACAGGAATATCTCACGTTGACGCACGAGATGGTCGCCACGCTGGGCGATCTGTTTACATCCATTGAGGAAGATGCGACGGCCTGGGCTTCCGATGTCGGGCGGTATGTGCCGGGGTGGCTGCATCCCGCCGTACAACGAAAAGAAGGCGCGCTCCAGACTGAAGCATCCTCTTCCGTCGCGGCGGGCTAACCACAACGCACCCTGCACGGGTGAAATCGTGCGGGCGATGTCAGGGGTCCATCGGTACGTTCCACTACTGAAGCGAGGTTCACCATCACACGATCTGTCCTGTCCTCACCGCTGATCCTCCCGTTGGAATCATGTACCGATCCGGCGCTTGCCGGCGGTAAAGCCGCGGGGCTCGCCCGGCTCATCGCACAGGAATTCCTGGTTCCTCCTGGCCTCTGTATCACGACTCAGGCCTATCGTGACACGTTGCAAGCGGGCGGGCTGAACCTCTTAGAGCGCTGGAATCGTATCGGGCGCACGCCGGCGGTACAACGTGAGCCGTTGCTGAAGGATTGTCGAAACACGATCTCGACTCTGGTACTATCTCGAGCCCTGCTCGACACGATTGACGCACAACTTGCCAAGCTGGAGAAAGAGTTCGCGACGGAGAACGAATCGACCGGTAGCATGCTGTGGGCGGTGCGATCGTCCGCCTCTGATGAAGACGCGGCAGACGCGACCTGTGCAGGCATTTATCGTACGGTTTTGGGAGTGCCGTGCCGCTCAATCGCAGCGGCGATCCTCGACTGTTGGGCTTCGCAGTGGACAGCCTTTGCCTTTACCTATCGGGAACGTCTGCCGACATCCCGTCTCTTTCCCGCCATGGCGGTCATCCTCCAGCCGCTCCTCGCTCCACGTGCGGCCGGAGTCGCCTACTCCCGGCATCCCATCTCGGGCCGGACCGACCAGATCATGATCAATGCCGTGTTCGGACTGGCCGAACCGCTGGTGAGCGGCCTGACGAGGCCAGATCAATACGTCGTGGAGGTCGGGAACGATCCGGCCTCCCCGGTACTGATCCAGCAAGACATTGCCGAGAAGACGAAGGTCAGGCTCGCCATGCCGTGGGGTCTGACAGATCAGCCTGTACCCGAACGGGATCAGAGAAGATCCGTACTGGAGGAGCGGGAAGTGCTCGCCCTGGCAAGGCTGGTGAAAAAGGTCGAGTGCGCGGTCGGGACACCCGTGGATGTCGAATGGGCGAGCGATGCACAGGGGCTCTGGCTCTTGCAGGCCAGGCCGATTCCCGGTCGAGACACGTGGCAAGACTCCGCGCCGATCGTCTGGTCACGGGCAAACTTCAAGGAAACCCTGCCAGAATTGCCGAGCCCCCTCGGCCTCTCGCTCCTGGATGGATTTATGGAGACCCACATCGTGGGCTGCTACCGCGAGTTGGGATGCCGCATCCCGCTTGGATGTTCGTCGGTCAGAGTGATCCGAGGCCGTCCCTTCATCAACGTGACCCTGTTTCAGTCTGTCATGGCGCAACTGGGAGGCGACCCAACCCTTCTTGCCGAACAGATGGGTGGTGGAGCGTCTCCAACCCCGCGCACGGTGACACAGCTTCCCTGGTGGAGGGTCGCCATCCTCATGGAATGGAAGATCCGGCATGCAGCCAGGCGAGCCCCCACGTGGTTCCAGGAGATGCGACGGCTAGGGGCGCGATGTAGGAACAACCCAATACAAGAGCTCACGGCGGTCGAGCTATCGGCCTGGAAAGAAGAGTTGAGCCGGCACCTTCTCGTGAACGGAGACTTGACCTTCGCAATCTTCAGCGGAGTGTCTCAGGGATTCTATGTGATGAAACTGCTCCTCGAACGGCGGCTGGGAGCCGCGTGGCAATCGATCCTGAATCAGACGTTGCAGGGAGTTGGGACGATCATCAGCGCCAAACAAATTCTCCTATTAACGGAACTGGCCGAAGCGGCCGGACGCGAGCCGGTGGTTCGTGACTTTCTGCTGGCAGAACCTTGGAGGCCCGAGCCGTTCCGCGCCACACTGGGCGGCACGCATTTTCTTCGATCCTTCGACGCCTATCTATCGGAATACGGACACCGAGCGGTCGGCGAATCCGACGTCATGTCGCCGCGCTTCGCGGAGATTCCTGTGTACGTCCTCGGAGTCATCAGGGGGCATCTGCTGATCCCGCCGACGAGGCCCGCCGACGAGATTCGCCGTGAGCAAGCGTCCGCCAGACAGGAGGCACTGCGGCGGCTCCGCGGCGGGTTCGGCTGGCGCTGGCATGAATGGGCGGTGTGGAGCTGGTGGCACCGACGACTCTGCCGTTATCTGGAATTACGAGAAGCCAACCGACATGCCCTGATGCAGTTCATCGCCGCGGCTCGGCTCATCGCGATGAGCGTCGGAGGCACATTGGCGGCGCGTGGCCTCTTACAATCAAGAGACGATATTTTCTTTCTGAGGCTCGGTGAGATCACGGCGGCCACATCCGACTCAGCGGGCGACTGGAAGGGCCTGGTGAACAGGCGTCGCAAGGAGTGGGCCTGTCATGCCGCGCAAGACGTTCCGGATACCGTCATCGGAGACGACGAACGACTCGTTGACGACATCGGCAGTGCCGATGGTTCGCTTCGAGGTCTCCCCATCAGCGCCGGCTATGCCGAAGGGCCTGCCTGTCTGGTGCGAGCTCCTGACGATCTCAAGAAAGTGAAGCGGGGAGATATCCTGGTGGCATCGGTGATTGATCCAGGCATCGCGCCGCTCATGGGGCTCGCAGCCGGGCTCATCGTGGAGATGGGCGGCACATTGTCCCACGGAGCGATCATCGCCCGCGAGTACGGCCTCCCCGCCATTGCCAATGTCTTTGGCGTCACGCACCTCCTGAAGGACGGTGAGCGCCTCACCTTGGATGCGACGACGGGAATGATCACGCGCCTCAGGCAGTAACTGAGACTCACTGAGTTCATCGGAGGTGTCACCTGGAACTGATATACCTCAAGCTGCTGATCTTGATCGTGGTCGCGAATCTGGCGCCCATTATCGGGCAACGGCTCTTACGAAACCGTTTTGCCTCCCCCTTGGATTGCGGGTCATGTTTTCTGGATGGACGACCCCTGTTAGGACCGTCAAAAACCTGGCGAGGCTTCCTCTTTTCGATCCCGATCACGTTCGCATGCGCATGGATCGAAGGTCTTGATCCGGCAACGGGTCTGGTGTTTTCTCTCGCGGCCTTGCTGGGTGATAGTCTGACGAGCTTCATCAAGCGACGACTTGGACTGGCCTCGGGAGGCCATGCTCCGGGTCTCGACCAGGTGCTTGAAAGCCTGCTCCCGCTCCTCATCGTGCAGCAGAGACTCGATCTTACCCTATCCGGCATCCTCAGCCTCGTCTTGAGCTTCATCATCCTCGACCTCATCTTTTGGCGCTATTACGCGCACCCGCATCCTTCCTAACCCCTCCTGCCACAACGAAAAACACTCTGACAACGAGCCCCACCAGCCACCTCGGTCATTCCATCCTAAGTGACTTTGGTATTGATTTCCCAAACTGTGCAATTGTGACCAGACTCCCCTCTACCTTCAAGTCATACTCTCATTGACGCTCCCCATCTATCTGAGAGCAGAAGGAGGCGAGATCATGATCTGTCGAGTAGCCCGGGTACCGCAAGACTCTCCCCGCATTGGCCTGACCCTCTGCAGTGAATGCGGTTCATCGGATGTAGAGGTGTCTCGGACCTTGAACAATCTGGGGCCGCACTTGTGCCAGACCTGTACTCAATCCCTGGTCGAATATGTAGCGTGGGAGCAACCCCTGATGAGTTCGCCTCTGTGCGAACAACCTGTCGCCTGAGGAGACGGCACAGCCTGTAACAGGAGGAGGATGCTATGACACGGAAAGCCAAGAAGAAACTCGATGCGATCGCCTTTTCTGGTGCGGTGTTGGCACTGTGCAGCTTTCTAGTCTGGTTCATCGCCACATTGCCTAGTCACCAATAGGAGGCGGCTGAAGATCTCCACAGCACCGGCGCCAGAGGTTCGGCAGACGTCTTTCCGTCTCACGAGAAAGCACTACGGCTGGTCGAACTTCACATTTAGGGGAGTTTCATTATTGAGAGACAGTAGAAGGAGGACCTATGCTCTGCCAACGCTGTAGTGGACTGCTTGTCCGTGAAACATTCGACGATCTGAGATCGGAAACTGGGGGCCTATGCATGGCCACGCGATGCATTAATTGCGGGTATATCGGGGACGCAGTAGTGCATGCCAATCGCCTCCACCCTCCTACACCAAAACGGGCTGTGCCTCAGAGGGGAACCAGGAAAGCAAGCGGTGTGTTCCTGCGATCTCACGCTGAGCGCTATGGCCTCGTTGAGCGATCAGCTCACAGATGACAAGGGCATGCGGGTATCGTCCCGTGCGACAACCTCGAACTCTATGTTCGACCAGAGGGAATAATCCATGATGAACAGCGGAACCGTGAGCCGGGATAGCTGGGGATCATATCGACAGCCTTTCCAGAGATCGTCCTCGCCTACACAGTTGAAGAAGAATGCATCCGAGCGCTCGCAACCAGGCATTCTGATATTTTCCTATGGGAAAAAATTGCTGTATATAAATCGCCGGGCCATGGAATTGGCGGGACACCTCGATCCGACGGAAATCGGACCAGGCACCGATATCCCCCTGGTGTCGATACAGGAATTCCGGCTGATGATCCAACAGACCCTCGACCAACGCAAAGAGGCCGGCAACTGGGAACCATTCGAGTCGGAGGGCACCGTATTTGATGTCGCGCGCAAGCTCCTGATCAGCGGATTCGGGATTGCGAATCAAAATTCATACGACCATTCACGCATCGTGATCGTTCTGGATGAAATCGGCTATCAGAAAAAAGACAGATCGCGTCAAGCGCCAGCCAGCCAGGCTAACACCCTCTGCGCTGCCCCCTAGACGTGAGGGGGCACAGGCTACCCCGAGAAGAGAGCACGAGGCGCGTCACTGGGATGAGACGATCCCTGACCAACCCTGGATCGAATGAGAAGGAAATGGATTATCAAAAGAGCACGGCCATGATGGCAAAACATACGCTGATGGCCGACGACGATAGGGTCCTCCTGAGCTTGCTGAAGATGCGGCAGGAAAGCGCCGGGCACACCGTGGACACTGCCGAGAACGGCAGGGATGGTCTGACCAGGCTCGAATGCGCCGACGATGACGTCGTGCTGCTCGATGACATGATGTCGGAAATTATCGGCTTGACGGTCCTGCAACACATCCAAGAGCGCCATCTATCGGTCCAGTCGTCATGATGGCGAGCTACGCCAAGAGGCAGGGAGAACGAACGGATCGAGCGGAACGAAATGCGGGTGCGGGCAATGCGACAGGGAACGGGCCGATGAACATCTCCGTTGCGAACTGCTCATGAGACGAGTTCAAATCACGTCTTGGGAAAGAATCAATGATGGAATCACAGCATAACAATCTATCCGCTGCCTCCCAGACATCGGCGGGTTTGAAGCACGATGAAGAAGACCGTAAGACACTCCGCCCTAAGCCGATGGGACTGACGATCACAACCGAGAAGATCGACCGCATTCTGGCGGACGTCCAGTCAGAGATTGAGAGACTTCTACGGGAAAGAGCAGATCTGGGACTCGTCAGAAGCCAATTGGCCACCATGGACTCGCGGTGGAGAGGTGCCTGAACGGCGCCACCCTCAGCAGCGATAACTTGCCTGTCTCGCAGCTTCCAAACTGAGCCATGGTGGCCAACGTCCGGTGGTCATCCACGCATACTTTCGTGATACCTAATGCCCTGTTTCTCACCAGAGGGATTCAACATGAGTACCAATATCCATGTCAGTGGGCTGTCCTGCTTTTGCACCGATGACAAACTCCGTCAGGCCTTCCTCCCGTTTGGGACAGTCGTGCTGGCGCAGGTGCTGAAGGACGAGTGCGGCTATGCCCTCGGCCTCGGGATCGTGCACATGGCCCGTTGCGAGGACGTCAAGCGGGTCTTCAATGCCCACGAGCACTTTGAAATATCTGGCTCGCACGTGGACCTCTGGGAGCCTGCAGAGCCGAAACCCCATCAAGGCGAACCGATTCTAGCCCATGGTCTCCGGACCGCGCGAGCGGCAACGCTAAGCCACGACACGAAACCCAGGAACGGCCGAAACAGGTTCCAACGATTGGCGGTGCCCAGGCCTCGTCTCATCAGAACTCCGGCACCCTCTGCCCCGATCGCCCCATCCCTCTCGGCCAGCCGCGTGAATTAGGTGGAACGGCATGAAGTTCATCCCCTGTTGCGGATCGCCACGGAGGGGCCGCTTCACGCCACCGGCCTTATCGATTCTTCCAATATGAGCACTTTTGACCGGACCTTCCTCGATCATCCGCGCACAATGTTCCTAGGCTCTGCGGTCACCGTGCTCGCGTACGTCGGAAACCAACAGGCTGCAGGCTAAGGATCGATCGCCATGAACGTGCTCGCCGTGAATGCTGCTGCAGACGTGATGCCTGAACCGCGGCCCCTGCCGGACGGTCCAGCCGGAAGATGCCTTCCCATCGACATGGCGTCGCTGCCGGACCCTGCTCATCCTACCGCCCGCGTGTCGATAGACGTTCGAGGTCTGGCAATGACCCTTGTGACGGCAGTCGTCGTGGCATTTGCGCTGCAATGGGCGGAAAAGTTTTTCGTACCGCTCCTGCTCGGAATATTCATTGCCTATACCCTCCATCCCCTCGTGGCTTGGCTGGAACGGATAAAGATCCCCCGGATGGTGGGTGCCAGCATGGTGATGCTGTCCGTGCTGTGCGGAAGCGCCTTGTTGACGATTCCGCTACGCGATCAGATAGAGTCCATCCTCGATCAAGTGCCTGCCGCAGCGAGCAAATTATCCAGTACCCTCCGTAGCCTGGCCCGGGGACGGGCCAACACGGTGCAGAAAGTTCAAGCCGCTGCCCGCGAGATCGAACAGGCCACCAGCCAGGCTACGGATAAACAAGCGGCGACGCATATCGTTATAGATCAGCCTAAGTTAAAGCTGGGTGACTTGTTGATGGCAGGTTCCATGGGTGCACTCGGATTCATCAGTGAAGCGATGATGGTGCTCATTTTGGTCTTCTTTCTCTTACTGTCCGGCGACACGTTTAAACCTAAGCTGGTGCGCTTGGCCGGACCGTCGCTCTCCGACAAGAAAATCACAGTGCGTATCCTGGACGACATCAATCGCTCAATCCAGAACTACATGTTCACGCTGTTGGCGGCCAACGTGCTCCTGGCACTGCTGACCTGGATCACGTTCTACGGAATCGGGTTGGACAATGCCGGCGGATGGGCGATGGCGGCAGGAATCCTCCATGTCATTCCTTATCTAGGTCCCGCATTGACCGCGGTTTTTACGGGAATGGCGGCCTTCATGCAATTCGGCTCTTTCTGGATGGCCCTATTGGTGTCAGTCAGCTCGCTGGCCATTGCCACCTTCGTCGGCACATTCGTCGTCACCTGGATGACGGGGAAGGTTACGAACATGAATGCCGTGGCAATATTTATCGCATTGCTCTTCTGGGGATGGCTTTGGGGGGCATGGGGTCTGCTGCTTGGAATTCCCATCCTCGGCATTGTGAAGGTGATCTCCGAGCATATAAAGGAATTCCAGCCCTTGGCTGAAATGCTGAGAAAATGAAACCTTCAGCCTGCCCCATGTCGGGTTGTCGGAAAACGTGGACGAGCCATCGCGAGGCCTCTGCCTGCCTCGCGATCATCATCTCGCTCGCCGCATTCCTGTCCTCCCCCGTCGATGCCGCTCCTGTCGCGGTGCGGCTTTCCGAAGGCGTGACACATGGGTTCCTTCTCGTGCGGTCGCTTACCGGAGAGACCCTTGGCCAGGGGGAGATGACTCAAGTCGTCAAAGAAGGTGAGCTCGTCGAGAGCCGGCTGGTATTCCGTTTCAAAGACGGCTCTCTGCACGATGAGAAAGTCGCCTTCTCCCAACAAGATGTCTTTACGATGATTCGTTACCACCTGGTCCAGCAAGGTCCGTCGTTTCCAGAGCAAGTCGACGTGTCGGTAGACCGGGGCACGGGAGATTACAAGGTTCGATCCAAGCTGGGAGGAGATGCACCCGAACGGATACTGACCGGAAAGTTTGTCCTGCCGAAAGATGTCTACAACGGCATGCTTGTCACAATGCTGCTGAACCTGCCGAAAGGCGCCAGCGACACGGTGCATCTTCTCGCCTTCACGCCCGGCCCAGAAATCATCAAACTGGACCTGCGTCTCATGGGGGAGCGTACCGTCCAGGTGGGAGACCTGTCCCGTACGGCTCGGCACTACGCCTTCAAACCGGATATGGGAACGATTCGGAAGTTCATCGGAAAGGTCATCGGCAAGCTCCCGGCCAATTTCCACTATGACTGTTGGGTCCTGGCCGATGAGGTGCCGAGCTTCGTGCAATTCGAAGGGCCCTTGCAACTCATGGGACCGATCCTGCGCATAGAACTTGTGAGCCCCCGTCTGTCGACGAACCCTGAAGCGGAACCGACTCCCTCGCCCGAGCGGTAGCTGGTATGAAGCAGCACCGGGCCATCACGCGGCAGCATCTTGACGAACAAGTTCTGGCGAGCGGCCTCATTCATGGCGATCCTGGTAATGCACAGGCAACTTTCCATAGTCATTGCGCAGGAGCAGAGCCAAGCAGCCTGGCTCCGCTCTACCGAACTGAGCAATTCTGACCAGACGATACAGGGTGGAACTGGTATTGAGGGGAGCTGCCAACAAGGACCGCTAGAGGACGTGGACACGCATGAAAAAAATCCGGACACGATTGTCGGCAAAAATTGCTCCTACTGTCGGACTCATTCCTGACAGGAATGGAAAGAAGCCTGCAGCCAAACAACCTGTCGGCCCATTCAACCCCCAGACCTACCTTGCGACAAATGGCCAGGGTAAAACGACGGTACAGGCCCCGCAAAAGCACCTGATCTTTTCGCAAGGAGATGCGGCCACTGCCGTATTCTATCTCAAGACGGGCCGGGTAAAGCTCTCGGTCCTCTCGCCGCAGGGCAAAGAAGCCATCGTCGCGATTCTGTCTCCGGGAGATTTTTTTGGAGAAGGCTGCCTCGTAGGACAACGCCTATGCATGGCGACCGCCACAGCGTTAGATACCAGCAAGATCGTCCGCATCGACAAGGCGGCCATGGTTCAGGTCTTACGCGATGAGACCGACTTCGCGAAGCTGTTTGTGTCTTATCTGCTGGCCCGCAATATGCGCACCCAAAGAGGACTTAGTCGATCATCTCTTCAATTCGGCTGAGAAGCGGCTGGCGCGAACGCTCCTCTTGCTGGCCCACTATGGGAAAGAAGGCAAGCCTGAGCCAGTCATTCCGAAGATCAGCCAGGAGACGCTCGCCGAGATGGTCGGCACCACGCGGTCCCGCGTCAGTGGCTTTCTGAATAAGTTCAGAAAGCTGGGGTTCATTACCTACAAGGGGAAAATGGAAATACATAGCTCCCTCCTGAATGTCGTCCTCCACGACTAGCATTCTCTCAATGATTCCGGCCGGTGCAGAGCGAACCTGCGTTCCCTCGTCCCCTCTCAATCCACGAACCTGAGCTACTTTGACCAGATTGTCACCCCTCGGAAAGCGTAGGCTGGAGGACGGCGGCAATCACGCAGATGGTAACCACCCAACACAGAGGTCTGCCATGCATTCACAATTCGCGGCTTGGATCATTACTTTCGGAATGGCTACCGCAGTCACAGGTTGCGCCTCGATGGAGCCTTCCAAAGGGCCAACAATCGTCGAGAGCTCGAACCATCATCGGCTGAGCCGACAACTGGCGATGGCAGCTATCGTAAATGGACCCACAGGGGTGGCGCCGAGCGAATACTCCCCTACCGAGTCGGTGAAAAGCTCAATCCTCGATGTGCTCGCGATCCTGGGGAACGAGACCCTGAAGCAGCCCGGCCGCGCCGAGGAACGCCGCCAACAAATCGAGCAGGTCATCAGACACCGCGTGAACTATACCTACATGGCCCAACGCGCTCTGGGAGCTCCCTGGGCGAAACTCAGCGGGCTGGAGCGGGAGGAATTTGTCCGTCTTTTCGTTGAGTTGATACGAGACGCGGTTGCCAACAATATCGACCTCTATTACGACGAACAGGTCTTTTATCTCTTCGAGCAACGTGAAGGCAGCTTTGCCGAGGTGAGAACCAACTTGATCGGTCCAAAAGTAAATACCTCGCTAGACTTCCGGCTAGAGAACCAGTCCGGCGCGTGGATCGTGTACGACGTGGCCATTGACCGCGCCAGTATCGTGAGGAACTATCGGACACAGTTCAGCCGCATTATCCGAGACCACTCTTATGCCGGACTGGTGGAGAAGATGAAGCAGAGGGCGCACACCGTGAAGTTATTTGAAAAGACCGCTCCCGACGTCGCGCTGTTGTCGGCGCCTGCACTCGACGCTCCCTAATGAATGTGCCATTCGTCCTCAGAAGGTGTCGATCGCCATTCTTTCCTCAGGTCGCAACGAGAGGGTACACATGGCATATCAACCGAACCGGCAATGGGTGCTAATGGGAATGTTTGCGACAGTCCTCATCGCCACCGGCGCTCCATCCGCTCAAGAGTTACCGCCGAGAGGGACGAGTTATGCGCCCGTCGATCTCAAGGAAGACGTGACGGCCGTCATTGCGCGCATGAGCGCCGCGAAGCCTGAGATCATGAAGCGGCAGATGGATCTGCTCAACGAGCGCTACGACCTCGCGAATCGCCCGGCCAAAGACGCTACAATGTCCCGGGGCAAGCCGGTCCAGGAAGGGATACGAGTCAGACTTCCTCAGGGGATCACCTGGGAAAAAATTCAGGCCATGAGACCCGAAGAAATCCGGGAGAAGGATGCATTTCCGGCTGGATTCTTTCCTCTTCCTCACCCCAACCATCCTGAAGGGGGGATGATCTTCCCGAAATTCCATATCCAGGAGATTCAGAAGCAGGAGAGCCGTGATCTCACTCGCTTCGACCTGGAGTTTGACCTGCCGGACCATTTCTTACCTGAATTTCCGGCACCCATCTATCTTACGACCAGGACGGATCTCGGTGACCTGTCCCACGGCAAATTGGTAACCCTCGACAACTATTACGAGCTCTTCAACGGGATTCTGAATCCGAAACAGCTCGAGGGCTTGCGGTTGCTCGTCACCTCATTCCCGCAGCAGCAGTTCAACCAGACTGAAGATCGCCGCACCCTGCGTCCCAGCCGTGGCGTGGCCTGCTTCGACTGTCATGCGAACGGCCATACGAATGCCAGTACCCATCTGGCGGGAGATGTCCGCCCTCAGGAATTCCGCCACCGACTCGATACCCCAACGTTGCGCGGCTTACACATTCAGCGGTTATTCGGCTCGCAACGGGCGCTCAAGAGCGTGGAGGATTTCACGGAGTTCGAACAACGCGCTGCCTACTTCGACGGCGACCCCGTCATCGCGGCCAAAAAAGGCGTCAACATTCTCGAGCGGGGCAGCCAGGTACATTTCATGGCAGAGTTTCAGGAGCTCCTGGACTTCCCCCCGGCCCCCAAACTCGGCATTGATGGCAAATTGAATTCCACGAAAGCGACTGCAGCCGAGAAGCGAGGCCAGGATCTGTTCTTCGGCAAAGCGACATGCGCGAGTTGCCACCAGGCGCCCTATTACACGGACAATTCCATGCACAATTTACAGGTGGAGCGTTTTTACAAGCCGCGGATGATCAATGGGCGCATGGCGAGCGCCGATGGCCCCATCAAGACCTTTCCCTTGCGCGGCATCAAGGATTCGCCCCCCTATTTGCACGATGGCCGGTTACTCACGTTAGAGGATGCCGTGGAGTTCTTCAACCTGGTGTTGGGAACTCAATTGACGTCGGGAGAGAAGCAGGATCTGGTGGCGTTTCTACGTGTGCTCTAATGTCATGAGCGATCATTCCCCTGAAATAGGGGCTGTGAAGAAAGAACACTGTTCAAAAGGAGGAAGATGATGAGAAAGCTGTGGATCGGGTTTGCCGTACTGACTCTCTGTACCACCTTCACCCTCAGTCCATCGATCGCCGCGCGCGACAAGAGCGGCGTGCTGAAGGCCAGCAACCTGATCGGTGCCAAGGTCCAAGATACCGAAGGGAAAAAACTTGGGGACATCAAAGACCTCGTCATTGACCCGCTGGAAGGAGACATTGAATATGTCGTGCTGGACTTCGGCGGATTCCTAGGAATCGGTGACAAATACTTCGCCATACCGTGGGAGGCGATGCAGTTAAGCGAGAACCAGAAGTACCTTGTCCTCGACGTGAGCAAGAAGGACCTCAAACAAGCTCCTGGGTTCTCCAAAGACCAGTGGCCAGACATGTCGAATCAAGAATGGATCATGACGGTGTACGAGTATTATGATTTGCAGAGCCCCGGAGATGGGAAGAGCGCGACAGACAAGCCAAAAGGGACTCACAAGAAATAACGGGCGGATACGACAATAGAGCCTGATCGGTTGAGATACCATGACGTGGCATGCCGCGGCCGCCTCTCTCTTCATATTCGCCTTCACGGCCTGCGAGATACCGCCCACTCAGGTGGACCCCAAGCTGAGGCCAGGCGAAGCCATCATCGTGGTGGCCGGCTATTACGGGACCAAGCTCGCGCGCGTCGATAATGGGAACCTCCTCTGGGTCACCGCATCGCAGGCCCTCGGAGGGGACGAATCGCTGACACTGCCATTGCCCAAGCTGGAGCTCGACGGGATGGCCCTCCGTCCGGACGGGATCCTCGATGAAGTCAAGGTGATCCCCTGGCTCTACTCGTTCGAGTTGTATCGTCCTCTCCTCGATGAGCTGGGCCGGCTGCACAACGGACAGCTGTCGGTCTCTTCCTTGAATTACGACTGGCGGCTGGATCTCATGGACGCCGTCCGGCTCTTGCGCAGGGAGATCGGGCGTCTCCAGTCCGAAGGCACGACGCATATCGCGCTCGTCGCCCATAGCATGGGCGGCTTAATCGTCAGTTACTATCTTCGATACGGCGATCAAGAGCCGGACGAGGCCGTTGAAACTTGGGAAGGCGCGAGGCACGTCGAGAAGGTCGTCATGGCTGGTATGCCGTACATGGGGTCTATGTGGGCCTTTCGCAACATGCAGTACGGACGCCTGGTCGGCTTCAACCGCACGATCTTGCATCAACAGGCGATGGCGTCGTTTCCCGCCTCCTACTATATGCTGCCGCTGTTGGAGGCGGATGTCTTGCTGACGCCTGCGCAACAACCAGTGCAGGAGCAATTCGTACCGCGGCCAATTGGCGCGGCCAAGGATGGGGCTTGCTGAAGGACACAGGGTCCGCGCCAACCCAGACCGTCAACCGTCGCGAGACCTATATCTCCTTCTGGCTGGATCGATCGCAACGATTCCTGGATCGGCTCCATGCTCCCCTCGCCACGCCGAACGATCGACCGATTCCTGTCCTCTCTCTCGCTGCAGAGGGACAGCGCACGCTGGCGGGAGGAGTCTGGATACCGGAGGAGGCCGGACAGGACCAGGGCAATGTCCTGTTCGACCGCGATCAATTCAAGTCGCGTCTTCCCAATCTCGACCCGGACATTGTGAATGAGGATGGAGATGGGTCGGTCACCCTGAAGTCTGCCTCCCTGCCTGCGGCCTATGAAAATGCCTTCCATGTCACCACTCAGCGCTTGCGGGTGGGACATATAGAGTTAGTGACTGGCCGAGAGGGTCGACGCCGGATCGCAGATTTTCTTCAAGCACAGCCGCAATAGTTGGAGCTCCACGCCTGTTCACGTTTCCATCCAGACAGAGACTTCACCCGTCCTCTCAGGCTGAGTCAATCCCTCACATCTGAGCACTATTGATCAGACGCCTCTCGATCGAGAGGCGTAACATCGGAATCGGAATCTGTACTCAGCCGCGTATCGCCGATTCAGAGAGATCAGGGGGACAGCATGCTTGGTGCAATGGTGATTCCCCCCAATAGTGCAAGGGACCAAAGAGCATTCACGTTCGCGCAATCATGCGGAATCTAAAGGAGAACTCATGACACAACATACTGTCTGGCGGCTAGCAGTCCTCACCCTGTGGCTCATCGCAACGGCCCCCGCTGCGAATGCTGCATCTGAAGTACCGGGAACTGATCCTCAACTGCTTTCCGAGAACCGTGTTCTTCTCGGTACGGTAGAGGAAATCAGAAGCGACCAGGCCAAAGTCAATATCGGTGAAGGACAACCTCGGTATATCCCCATGAACGTGCGGAAGGATAAGGGATTGCCGGAGCTGAAAGTAGGAGATCTGATCGAGATCACGATCAACGATCAGAATCTGCTGGTGGACGTTCACAAAGCCGGTGAGGCCAGTCACCATCGTGTAGTTCACGGGCGGCTCGCCGAACCGATGCCGACCGGACACGATAAGGCAGTGATTCGTACCACCGAGGGAAAAGAAGAGACTCACCTCATCCGACCGGTAGCAAAAAGTAAGGTCGCGTCAATTCCCGTCGGGGCGGACGCCATTTTTCTCATCGACGAGTTGGATAAGATCGTCGACGTGACGATGGGGAGCGTGGAATCAGTGCATCGGGCGGCGGACCTCGGGCAGCAGAAGTCTCCTCTCAAGGGCAACCTCGAACAGGTCACAGGCAAGATCCTGAAGCCCTTAAAGAACAACATCATTGTCATTCGGACCGAGGACGGCAAAGAACACTCGTACAAGGTACGTTCACTCGTTCAGCCGAGGCTGGCAACGTTGTCCAAAGGCGATACCGCCGTGCTCTTAGTGGACAAGGAAAACAAGGTCACGGACGTCGCGTTTCAGCCGGGCGCGCCAAAGTAATCGAACGCCGACGCCGAGCTAAAAGGACGTTCACCGGCTGAATGGCTAATTGTGAGCAATAGTGACCCTCCCCTGATTTCACAGACACCTCCATAAGTGGGAGAATGATGAAATTGGAGGTCAGCATGTCCAAAACAACACGGCGTCAGTTTACCGACGCATTCAAGTCCGAGGCCGTCCGGCTCACGCGGGAATCGGGTCGG
>JANYAJ010000254.1 GCA_025361385.1 Nitrospira sp. | reverse complement strand
CATTCCCCGGCAGATGTACGAGATTGCCATTCAGGCGGCGATCGGGAGCAAGGTGATTGCGCGCGAGACGATCGGGGCCATGAAGAAGAATGTGCTGGCGAAATGCTACGGTGGCGACATTACGCGGAAACGCAAGCTCCTCGAGAAGCAGAAGGAAGGGAAGAAGCGCATGAAATCCGTGGGGAACGTGGAGGTGCCGCAAGAGGCCTTCCTCGCCATTTTGAAAGTCGGTGAAGAATGAGCGGGGAGACGAATCGTCCCTCATCGGACGACCTCACCTCTGCGACCACCGATGGGCAGGCGGATGTCGCAGGAGCGTCGGCGGTATCGCAGCTTGACCGAAAGTCGCTCTTTCGCGAATATGCGGAAGCCATCGTGGTCGCGATGCTCCTGGCTTTTGCGATTCGGGTGTTTGTGGTCCAGGCCTTCAAGATTCCATCAGGCTCGATGATTCCGACATTGTTGATCGGGGATCATATTCTGGTCAGCAAGTTGTCCTATGGCATTCAATGGCCCAGCCAGTGCAAATTTCAGGCGGCCTTTCCTCCCGTCAATTGTTACGCGTCGCAGGCGCTCATCGAGTTCGGCAAGCCGCAGCGGGGCGACGTGATCGTGTTTCGGTTTCCCGAAGGCGAGGAGAAAGATTTCATCAAGCGCATTGTGGGAGGGCCTGGCGATACCGTCCAACTTCGCAATAAAGCCGTCGTGGTGAATGGAACGGTCCTCGATGATAAACTGTTCACGCAGCGGATCGATCCGGGAATCATCGATGGCACCATCAATCCGCGCGATAACTTCGGGCCGGTGACGGTGCCGGAAGGCGCGTACTTTGTGATGGGCGACAATCGAGACCAAAGTTTGGACAGCCGGTTTTGGGGGTTCGTGCGCGAGGAGAAAATCCGCGGCAAGGCATTCCGCATCTACTGGTCGTGGAGCGGACAGGGGCAATGGACGGAGTGGGTCAGATGGGATCGATTCGGCAAAGCCATTCAGTAGGTAAGTCCACGCGCCAAGCCGCTGCGGGCTCCGGGGGGCAGGGCCGTGGAGGCGAGGCCTCTCCCAAAGCGCTTCGGCAGTATATTCAGCGGTTCTCGCAAGCCAGCGTGCTCGTCATCGGCGACCTCATTCTCGATCATTATATTTGGGGTCGTGTGAGCCGTATCTCGCCGGAAGCCCCGGTCCCGGTCGTCCAGGTCGACTCCGAATCCTTGAGGCTCGGCGGCGCGGCGAACGTCTTCAATAACATTCTGGCCTTGGGGGGCAAGGCGGATTTGTGCGGCGTCATCGGTTCCGACGAAACCGGCAGGATGCTCCTCAAAGAGTTGGGGGGGACCCGTTCAGGACGCGGCGGGGTCGTGATCGACCAGGACCGCCCAACCACCAGGAAGTCCCGCGTCATCGCCCACAATCAGCAGATCGTGCGGTACGACGTTGAGCGCCGGGCAGAACTGAAACCGGCGATGCAGCGGCGGATTCTCCGCTATGTCGAATCGCGGTTACGGGAGTTATCCTGCCTCGTGGTGTCGGATTATGCCAAGGGTGTGGTCAGCGCGACCTTGATGACGGACCTCACGCGGCTTGCCGCGCTTCGTGGGATCCCCTTGATCGTTGACCCGAAAGTCGAGCACTTCAGCTACTACAAGGGGGCGACGGTCATCACGCCGAACCACCTTGAAGCGACTCAAGCCGCCGGGGTGCATGGCGATGACGATCAGGCGAGCGACGAGGCCGGCGCGATCATCCGGCAGCGTTTGGGATGTCAAGCGGTGCTCATTACGCGCGGCGAAAAAGGCATGAGTCTGTACGAGGGAGACGGGGTCTCCTGGCATATCCCGACACAGGCCCGCCAGGTCTACGATGTCACCGGAGCGGGGGATACGGTGATCGGGACGCTGGCGCTCGCGCTGTCGACCGGTGCGTCGATGAGAGACGCAGCAGCGCTGGCCAACTATGCGGCGGGTGTCGTCGTTGGCATGGTGGGCACCGCAACCCTGTCCGCACAGCAACTTTCGGAGGCCCTCGGCAATGACTGATACGGCCGCATCCGTCATGGTGGTGATTCCAGCTCGGTTTGGATCGTCGCGCTTTCCAGGTAAACCCCTCGTCATGCTGGGCCAGAAGCCCATGATCCAGCATGTGTATGAGCAGGCAGCCGCCTGTCCTGCGGTGAAGGAGGTGCTGGTCGCCACCGACGATGAACGGATCAGGCAGGCGGTCATCGGATTCGGCGGGCGAGCCGCGCTGATAGGCGGAGACTTTCGGACCGGCACCGATCGAGTCGCAGGCGCGGCGCGCAAATTTGGCGGCGACTACTTTTTGAATCTGCAGGGAGATGAGATTCCGCTTCAGCCTGACTTGCTCTTGGATCTCATCGAACCCTTCATCACAAGCGGCGCTGGGATGGGTACGCTGAAGCGTACCATCGATTCCACGGACGACGTGCACAATGCCTCAGTGGTGAAGGTGGTGACCGATCAGGCCGGCAATGCCCTGTATTTCTCGCGCGCACCGATCCCATTGGTGCGGGACGATCCCAGCCGCCAGGCCGTCGGAGGGTTGCATTACATCCACCTCGGTCTATACATCTACCGGCGCGACACGTTGCTGAAGTTGGCGGCTCTTCCCACAGGTCGGCTGGAAGATGCGGAAAAGCTCGAGCAGTTGCGCGCCTTGGAGCACGGCATTCCGATCAGAGTGTGGGAAACCAAACATGCCTCCCTGCGGGTGGATACGCCGGAGGATGTCGCCCTGGTGACGGAAAAGCTTCAGCAGTTTGACGCCATCAAGAAGGAATTGGGTTTATTGAAGCCGGTTCCACCCAAGTCTTCATAGTGGCAGGCATGTCCGAATTTTACGATCCGACAAGATGGGGGCCACGATGAGCAAGTTCATTTTTGTCACGGGCGGAGTGGTCTCCTCCCTGGGGAAGGGGCTTGCGTCAGCCTCGATCGGCAACCTGCTCGAAAGCCGGGGGTTGAAGATCACGTTCCTCAAGCTCGATCCCTACATCAACGTCGATCCCGGTACGATGAATCCCTATCAACATGGGGAAGTCTATGTGACAGACGACGGGGCGGAGACAGACCTGGACCTGGGCCATTATGAACGGTACACGTCTCTGACCCTGACCAAAGAAAACAACTACACGACCGGCCGGATTTACCATTCGGTCATCAGCAAAGAGCGTCGCGGCGATTACCTCGGCGGGACGGTCCAGGTGGTGCCCCACGTGACCGACGAGATCAAGCAATGCATCATGCGCATCTCGCAGGGGATCGACGTCACGATCGTGGAAATCGGCGGCACGGTCGGCGATATCGAAAGTTTGCCCTTTCTCGAAGCGATTCGGCAGATGCCCTACGACGTCGGCCGTGAGAACGTGCTCTATGTCCATCTCACGCTGGTGCCCTACATTGGAGCGGCGGGTGAGCTGAAGACCAAACCGACGCAGCATTCCGTCAACAAGCTGAGGGAAATCGGTATCCAGCCGCACATTCTCCTTTGCCGGACCGATCGGTATCTGCCGCCGGAACTCAAGGGCAAGATCGCCATGTTCTGCAACGTCGAAAAAGACGCGGTGATCACGGCCAAGGATGTCGATACGATCTACGAAGTGCCGATCGTGTTCCGGAAGGAAGGGTTGGACGAGCTGATCGTGCGCCTGCTCCATCTCGAGACCGGTCCTCCGAACCTGCGCGAATGGGATGCCATGGTCCAGAAGATCAAGCATCCCAAGCATGAAGTCTCCGTCGCGCTGGTCGGCAAGTATGCCGGATTAAAGGATTGTTACAAGAGTCTCTCAGAATCGCTTGTTCATGGCGGCGTCGACCATGAAACGAAGGTGAATATCGAGTGGATCGAGTCGGAGGAGATCGAACGGCAAGGGACCGAGCGGATCCTGCGTGAGGTCGATGGTATCCTGGTG
>JANYAJ010000192.1 GCA_025361385.1 Nitrospira sp. | reverse complement strand
CGGATCGTCAGTCTCTGCCGCACCAGCCGCCCACATTGTCAGTACCTCTTTCTCTCCGTTGGGGCCCTCCGGATCGTGAACATTCACGTGGGGGCCTCTTGTGGGATCGAGTACCCGAGCCTTCCGCCACTGCCTGCTCGGGCTTTCGAGCGTCACGCACGGCAGCCCGTGGCAGATTTGCCAGTGAGGGATATTGACCAGGGCACGATCGCTCCAACTGATGGCTCTGCGGGACATGCGACAGGCTGAGCCTGGCCAGGCGGTGTTTATCGGCCGCGCTGAGAACAATGTGACGGGTCTGTACCTCTGGCCTTGGACGCTGGACGTGCAAGCGAATCTTCGTACGATGCCCCTCCGTTCTTCAGTCGACCTTCGCGGGACCATCATGTCGGCCAGCGCATCGATTGACCACGGTTTCGGGGAGGCGTACCATCACAGCCTGACCGTTCCCTCACATCCGCATGGGAGGAGGCTCTCGTGGAGAATCACGTTGAAGATCAGCCGGTGCTCAATCATATTCAGCATCTTGTCGCAGAGGAACATCGGCTGTACGAGCAAGGGGCACTCCCCAAAGCCGATCGGAAGCGTCTCGCGGACGTCCAGGTGGAGCTGGATCAATGCTGGGACCTCTTGCGCCAGCGGCGTGCCCTGCGCGACGTCGGACTTGATCCGGACGAAGCGGAAGTGCGTCCGCCGCAAGTCGTCGAGAACTATGAGCCGTAGAAATTTGTCGGCAGCGCGTAGACCAGAGTCTCTGTCTGTCACTCCTCAGATGTGATTTGTTGACTAGACTGGCCACCAGGGCACATGCCAGAAGAACGACCTACCGACCGTGATCCTGGGGCTTCATCCACAAACGCAACATGAACGCAGAGATGGTCCTCCTTTCTATAATACGTACCGGTAAGGTATGGGCGTGACCGGGCCACCGTTGGTGAGCTGGATCGAAGCTGGACATACTTGTTCGGCGCGCTGGCGATCGGAATGGGGATCCCCACCGCCTACACGCGTGGTCACCGCCAACGACAGCCTGACCGCCGACGCCGCCTATCGGCTGGCCTGCGAGGGGACCGCGCTGCTCTGGCGGGGTGACTTCCAGAATGCACGACAGTTACTGAACGCCATGGCGCGTCGAGTCGACCGCAATCCCCCCAAGCCTGGCTCGTCGCCGGCTGAGGGCTTCCATTTACATCGGCAGGCTCAGTCTCAGCGCGCCCGTACATTGGGCATGTTGCTAGTGGCGCTCGACGAGGGCTACGAAATTCGCCTGCGTCGTGCTCCAGACCTGCGCCTCGCTTGCACCGAAGCATATGGTCCAAGCGAAGGACTGACCTTGGTGTCGCTGCGCGAGTTGCTGGGGCTGATTGGTGCGTATGAGTGGCGGAAGAAAGGCATAGAGATTCCTGCACTCGGTGACCGCATCCATCCCCACTATGGCGTGTTCTCGCCGACACGCGGCGAGTATGTAGGCCTGGTCGCCGAGGCGCCCTTGCCGCCTTGTACGCGGGCATTCGATATCGGGACAGGAACCGGCGTGTTGGCTGCGGTGCTGGCTCGCCGTGGCCTGCCGCATATTGTCGCGACCGATCAAGATCCTCGCGCCTTGATCTGTGCGCGTGAGAATCTTGCGCGGCTGGGTTTCACTGACCGAGTGGAGGTGGTGCAGGCCGATCTCTTTCCAGAGGGCCGGGCTCAGCTCATCCTGTGTAATCCGCCTTGGGTCCCGGCGCGGCCCAGCTCGCCTATCGAACAGGCGATCTATGATTTCGAAAGCCGCATGCTGCGCGGATTTCTCAATGGCCTGGCCTCACATCTTGAGCCGGGGGGCGAAGGCTGGCTCTTGCTCTCGGATCTTGCCGAGCATCTGGAACTGCGTCCGAGGGCAGAGTTACTCGCGGTTTTTGAGAACGCGGGGCTCAGGGTGATCGGTAAGATCGATGCCCGGCCGAGTCATCCCCGTGTCTCCGACCAAACCGACCCGCTCCATGCCGCCCGTGCGGCGGAAGTCACCTCTCTCTGGCGCCTCGGAGTTCGCTAACGAGTGGTTCCGTTGGGGCGAAAGTGAACATCATGACCATCGATACAGTATTGTTGTCGCTGTCGCACGAATTGCATGGCTTGAATTCTACGATCCAAAGAACATTTTCTGCCCGCGCGGCATCGTTTCTGCCGGTATGAATCCATTCCGTTGCTCGGGCAAAATTTTGGCCGCACTGTCCAATCTCTTAGACAGTTAAGTCTTGTCTGACTGGACCGAAAGAGACTGTACGGATGGCCGGTCCAGCTGTAGATATTGGCTCGTGCTTCCCCAATGTCTACGGCTTTTGTTCTTGTCGAGCACAGCTGGAGATCATGCCGTTCTCTAGCAAGGAGTTACGATGGCCCTCGCTGAAGTGAAAGAGAGTTATAGCCGTTGTTGCGTCAGTCCCAAGTTTTTCGATCTCTTCTATGAGAACTTTCTGGCGAGTCATCCCACGATCGCGCCCATGTTTGCCAAGACGGACATGGCTAAACAGAAGTCGCTCTTACGCCAAGGCCTCTCGATGATGTTTATGGATCTGGGCGGGAATGGCGTGGGGAAAACGGGTATTGATCGCATTGCCGAGAGCCACAGCAAGAAGAAGATGAACATCGATCCCAACCTCTATGACTACTGGATCAATTCTCTGGTGAAGGCTGTCAAGGCATGTGACGCGAAGATGACGCCTGAGCTTGAGACGGATTGGCGAAAAACATTACGGAGTGGCGTCGACCGGATCGCGTCGCAATATAACAAGTGAGCCGATGAATAGAATGACGGCTGGGAGTGGCTCGCCACCACTCCCAGTGACCTGTGCCGCGCATTTTTGCGGCATTGCCGATGGGACAGTATGAATGCCTGCTTGTTGAGCCCCCTATCGAGGGCTCCTGTCACCGGGGTAGATCGACGGCCAAGTCTGAATCATCAACAATGGATGCACACACACATCGTCTGTGAGATTCCGCGCATAGAACGCCTCGGGCCCACCGCGTCAAAAACGTTTGTGAGAAAAGCTTCGTCCTGCTAAGGTGAGAAACGAGTCTCTCGCTTCCAATCTTCATCAGCCACATATGAGGGCAGATAAGATATTAGGTTGCCGTGAATGATTTCATGATGGCCGAGCCGCTCAGTTCTCTGCACCAGGAACCGGTGGACGTCAACTTCGAGAGAAATGAAGTGAGGGGAGAGGTTGCGTATCTCGCGGCCGTACTGTGTTGAATGTGTAACGGAGGATCAGATTGTGAAACGAGCGTTTGTTCTGTGTGCCGCGGTCTGTCTTTCAGCCGTCTTTGCGCTGAATGCCGGAGCAGGAAATCCCGATGTTGAATTCAAGATCAAGGTCAACAAAGATGGCTTTAGTGATTCGAACGGACGCCTGATCGACGCACCTTTCCATGTCAAGAAGGGTGAATTCGTGCGCGTAACATTTCTGTTTGACGAGAAGACCTCTGAAGTTTTGCGCGATCTCATGCGCACCGCTGAGGAACAACGTGGATTTGTGCATGCATTTGCTCTGCATAACGGTAAGGAAATCGTTGCGGAAACACAGGAGCTCAATCTCAAGAACAGACAGGCGATCCTTGATTTTATTGCCGGAGACAAGGGGGCACTGAGCTACAAGATTTATTGCACGCTGATGTGCTTTGGCATGGAGCACTTACATAATTTGACGATCGAGGTTGGCTGACGTGTCTGTTCAGCGAAACGTGGTTGCGCTCGTCCCGTAGGTTCTTCCATTCTGACACCCTCTCACCAGCGCATCTTGCAATAGGCCGGATCTCCGCATGCCTCGTCGCGCCCGCGATGAGGTGCGGCATCGGGGGCCTGTCCATCTCGACGATGGAGGCCGAGGTCTAAGTGCAGGCAGAGACCCCGCGCGGGGTTTCCGTCGATCGTTGCCTCCATCCCATTCCTGTCCCAATCCGTGCTATCCCATCGAAGCCCAGATTTTTTGAGCATTCTCACCTGTAAAGGTCATGTCATCCTGTGCCGTAGAGCTGCGCTCGAAGTAGAGGTGTAATAATCCTCCTCCAAAGTGAGCTTCTCGGACGAGATCAAGATTGATCGCCACTTCACCGTTTCGTTCTTCATCCTGCACTTTCACGAACCTCATCACGCGCACCTCCTTGATCGTTGTAACGATTGTCTCTGTTCGAGAGGTCGAACAGTCTCGCTCCTGTGAGAACTGTCAGTGTGAAAATATTCGGCTAGCAAGCCTGAGTCAAGGTGGGAAATGGCACGCCATCTGAAGTCTAGAGCAGGCCGCGTTCTATCTCGTGCAGGTAGATAAATTCTGGCGCTTTCACACCGGCCTGTCTTCTGATCTCAATGAGCTCCGGGGATTCGAAAAATCGACGGGCATTGTCCAGCGAGGACCAGGCTGAGAAGTGGACGATGCGGTTGGCCTCGTTGTCGTATCGAAGCAATTGGTAGCTGATCTCCCCTGCGCGTTTTCGGATGCCGGACGCTTGGTCGAATACGGCTTTCCATGCCGGATAGGCTTCGACTTCATGGATGATCAAGACATGTGGCATGTAGGCTCCAAGCGTTGGTGGCAGGGGCGGGGAATCTCCGTGCTCAGGGTCGCCAGTCTACATCAAAGCAGGAGACGTGCGCATCACGCAATCGGAGATGTGCCGTCTCGGCCGGTCGGGTGCAGGGCTTCCTCTGTATCTGTCAGGAAAGATGCTTGGTAAGAGAACGGTTGCGTTATGTATCGTGTCGGCCATCGAGCATATTACGGTCTGACTGACCACGATCGCGACGGCCCGTACGCGCGAGGCTTGGATGAGATCTGGGGGATTCATGGGCGGTCTGGCCGGTCTTCCTGGAGGGTTTTGTTTGTGTTGTCCCTCAACGAAATGAACCAATTTCACGCCATGCGCTACGGGATGCCTGCTGCCGGAGCTCGCGTTGGTTATGGTTTGTGTTTGAGCAAGTCCGTGAGGCGGGAGAAAGGCGTGAAGGTCGAAGGCCGATCCTGCTCATGGCTCGTGAGCGCGGCGTCAGCTGTGTCAGCCACGCGATACCGCTGGTGCTCGTTGTCGTGGCAATAGAGACAGAGCAACTCCCAGTTGCTCCCATCCGGCGGATTGTTGTCGTGATTATGGTCCTTGTGATGGACCGTAAGCTGGTGGAGTTTCTTGCCGTCAAATTCGCGGCCGCAATGCGCACAGAGCCAGGGAAACATTTTGAGCGCCCGCTCTCGATGGCTTTGGTCCTGCTGAGACTGGTTGCCCCGTGTCATGCAAGCTCCGGTAGGATGATATTCGTTACGAGAGATTCTACAGGAACTGTTGGACGAATGCTCGCCACCCGCCGCGAAGTGAGGCAGGTGGCGTTCCTGTCCTCATGGTCGTTCATCCTGCTCAATAGCTTCGAATAGACTCCCCACAGGATGTGTCACCGACTTTGGGTACAGCACCCACTTGATCAGATGGCGTGTGAGATAGCCAGGGCATCCTTTCGATCCTAGCAGGGGAGCATGGCAGTTCCAGCGCTTGATCGAGGTGTCAGTCACCGCCGGCAGAGTCAGAAACCATTGAGCCAAGGCCTCGTTGCTGGGTGCCTGCTCGACTGCGTGGATAAACTGCTGGGGGGAAATTTTGAACTGGCGCAGAAAGCTTCCATCGATGCCGAGCGAATGTCCCAAGGCCAGGCGGTATAGGAAGGGCAACTGCTTGGAACGGGATACACGGACTTTTGCCGCGAAGCGGGGCAACCAGCAACAGCCCGCGAGCTGATCTGTCGGGCGTGGAAGTATCATCGTGGGAAGAGGCTGCAAGCGAGGGAAGACATGGGAGCATTGTACTGGCTCAGATTGGCCTGGTCCATATAGGCCAGGCGAAGCAGTGCCCCGCCATCCGCTGCAGAAGGGGACCGGTCATATTTTCTGGCCGGTGCTTACTTCATCACCGGAGCTTGCCTCAGGGTAAAGACCCCCACATTTCTTGTAATGATCACCTGCCCAGTTCGGTTCAAGCGAGAGACCTCTTGAAAGAGCTCATTCCAGGTGAATTCAGGGTGGCGAGCCACGAGGGTTTCGAACTCGCATTCCTCAGTACCGTGCAGGCATTCGAAAATACGGTCGGTAATGGGTTTTTGTAATGCCATCTGGATTGCTCCTTGTTCCGCTGTGCGTGTTGCCTGATCCATGCGCAGAGCGATATCGACGGTGGAACGGCAGAGGCCGGAGAATCGATCGCGTAAGGAAGGGCCAGGAAGCGCGAGGGATGAGACAGCCGGCGTGGTTGAACCGCCTAGATTCATGCTACGAGCGAAAAGACTGCGCGTCAAGCAGCCGTATTCGGGTGATCTCGTGTCATCGATCCACACACTAGAAATGCCAGATGGACAAGATGAACAAGAGAGATCAGCCGCACTAGATTCCCGTCACGCAGCGCAACATGTTGGGGGGTAAGACCTAAACCCGTGTTTTTTCTGATCGGTCTGTCAGGGTCATTCACCCAGCAAGTTCCTGATCGTACTCTCCATTCCGTCAGCCCACACCTGGTATCCGCGCGCATTTGGGTGCAGGTAATCTGGCATGAGGTCTTGAGAGAGGTGTCCCTGGGTGTCGAGGAAGTGCCGGCTGAGGTCCAAGAAGAAAATGTGCTGGTTGTCGGCGTAGGCGCGGAGGTGATCATTGATCGTCACGTTGATGCGACGGATCGGGTCATCGGCTGAGGCCATACGCGGAAACAGGCCGAGCAAGAGAATCTTGGCGGCTGGAAGGCGGGTGCGCAAGGCCGTGAGAATCGCGTGGATGCCAGCGGCGGTCTCCCCTGGAGGGTCATGATGCGCGCCGGTGTTGTTGGTCCCAATCATCACGACCACCAGCTTGGGGGCAATTCCATCGATCTCCCCATGGTCCAGCCGCCACAACACATGCTCGGTGCGATCACTATTAAATCCCAAATTCACGGCACGGCGATGCCCATAATAGGTGTCCCAAATTTGGCGACCCTCATTGCCCCATCCCTGGGTTATGGAGTCTCCGATCATGACAAGGTCGATGTTGCCCTGACGGACGCGTGCGAGTGCATGCTCATGCTGGGCCATCCACCAGGCGTCGGTCTGCGGGGTGGGAACCATCGTAGCGGGTGTGCGATGGCGGATCAGTGAAAGGGGAGACAGGGCAAGCGTGATTCCTAAAGTGACGAGGAGAAGAAGGAGATAGCGGCTGGGTGGCGTCTGTCGGTTTCTGAAACGCATTCGTCGTTGACCCTGAAAAATATGAAAAGGAGCAGAGGGATTGTACGTGTTTACGCCCATCTGGTCTATTGTGTTAGATGGGGTATGCGGGCGATTGAGCGGCGATCGACGTGGTGCGTGGGGCTGGCAGCCTTGTTTGTTCGTCGAGCCACATCAACCAGATAGATTAGATAGACGAGATGAACTAGAAAGACGAGAGGCCTCAACTCCTCGCGCCGTACCATGTCGGATGATAGGGCCTACCCCTGGTTCTTGTTTGACAGGCCTTGGGCGCTGGCTCTAGTCTGCTGCCGTAGGGGATAGAGAAGAGATGCCTGCCTGAGAGGGCATAACTGACAAAGAGGAGAAGGATCCATGTGTACGCGTTGGGTGATTCAGGTAGTGTCTGTGGCCTGCATGGCGATGTTCTGCGCGGCATTGACGCCGGCTGTAGCGGAGAATGAATCGACGGTCCGAGAAACGGGACGGTTGCTTGCGGTACTGCTCGACGTCGGACGAATAGTGATTGGGCATACTCAGCTCTTGCTCAATGATCCAACGAAGGGGGATAAGGGCTTTACTTCCGAGGTCTTTGCGAAGCAGACCATCGCGGCATTCAAGGAGCGGACGGGGCATGACCTGTCGAATCTATCCGCCTCCACGGTGCCGGAGATGGCGAAGCCTCTACTGGCGAGGCTCTTGGAAGAGAGCCAGAAGACGGTGGCGAGTTACCAGACGGTGATCAACATGCCGGGGATCAAATACAAGGGGCTCATCCCTGCTACGTTCGGCACGGAAACCGGGGCGCGATTCCAATCGTGGTCCGGTGTGTATATGAAACAGACGGCGCCGGACGGCCTGGTCCGCAATCCGAAGAACAAGCCCGATGAGTTTGAATCCGCCGAGATGAAAAAAATGAGTGAGCCATCGTTTCCTCGCGCGGGTGAGCAGGTCGTGAGTGCCATGGCGGAGGATGGAAAGACGGTGCGGGTGCTGCTGCCCCTGTTCTATGGAAAAGATTGTCTGATCTGCCATGGCACGCCAAAAGGCGAGCGCGATGTCACCGGCTATCCGCGGGAGGGCGCGCAAGAGGGGGACTTAGGCGGTGTCATCAGCGTGAAGCTCCCTATGCCGTGACGCCGGCGGAGCCGGCCTGCGACGGCTTGCCGATCCACTGCCGGTAATGCGTCATGTCTCTGCCGCCAGGTGTCCGCCAACGATATGCAGGACAGGACAAAGAGGTCGGGATGAATCAGGGCCATCTCAGTTTGCAGATGATTGTCAGAGTACGTGTCATTCGGTATGGACCATCAGGCCGCTTCATCGTCGGCATACTCGCTCTTGTCGGAAGCATGGTGTGGGGAGCGGGTTGCAGCCATTCGCAGACCTACCAGACGCGCTTCGGCGTCGAACGCTCGGTTGAGCACCTCGATCCTGCGGCGCGGGTTCTGCAGCACCGTGTGACGATTTCTCAAAGTCCTGCGCCAGAGCCAGGGGCAGAGAATGAAGAGATTCCTTCGCTTGTCGATGGATTAGAGAGTGCACAGGATTGGTGGCAGATTCGACGCCCTCAAGTCCTTCGGTATTGGAAGGGGATTCTTGGCAAGCTCGAGCCGAACGAACAGGACCAGGTATGGTTTGGAGACATCTGCCAGGTTCGAGTTGGAGTAACGACCGACCTAGAAGCGTATACGAGGACAGAACTGTTCTTGCCGATCGAAAAGGATTTCTTTCAACCGCATCTACTCCTCATCCCGAAAGGGCAGGGGGAGGGGCCCTTTCCTGCCGTCATTGCCTGGTCATCGACGAGCCCTGATTATCGTGAGCCCGAACAATGGTGGGGATCGTGGTTAGCCTCACATGGCTATGTGGTGTTGACGGGATGGAGTTTCATCCGAAACTATCGCGACGGCACGGACTATAGTTCAGGGGCTCACGAAAAGGTCTATCAGCGTTTCGGTCACTGGCTGGCAATGGGGAAAATGGTTCATGATGTGAAGCGTGAAGTTGAATTCTTGCGATGCCGACCGGAGGTCGATCCCACAAGGGTTGGATTTATTGGGAAATCATTGAGCGCGAAGGCTGCGCTCTATGTGGCTGCCTTCGCGGCTGACATTGCCGTGACGGTCTCCATTGATCCCCATATTGCGGTGAATGGAGGGACCAATTGGTTCGCTGCATGGTACTTGGATTGGTTGCATGAATTTGAGGATATTCCCACTCAGAGTAAGACGCCATTAAGCCTCTTAAATCCCGATCCAATCAGACCAGGGTTTGAACATGATCACCATGAGGTTTTGGCACTAGCTGCGCCAAGACCGTTGTTGGTGATTGGAGGCAGTCAGCTGGAGGATGCCGGCGGGGATTCTGATGATTTGCAAAGCTGGGGATATGTGAATCGAGCGAAAGAAGTCTACCGGTTAGTCGGTGCGGGAGAGAGACTCGAGTATGTGTCAACAGATGATGGCCACAATTCCAATGGGCCGCACATCACTCCCGCTTGGCAGGGCTGGTTTGAACGGTGGCTGAAGCCGTAGTGCGTGAACGCGTGGTGGAGGGGTGTGACGTGTCCCTTCAATGGGGCGGGACTCTTGGTTCATGATTCCTTCGGCAGAGACCAGACGACCTTGTGCCTCGCCATGCGCCGGAAAATGAGTCCTGGTTTCGTTTTCTTTCGAAGGCTCTCTGCTGCAAGATATCTGCTGGTAGCATGTCTTCCCCCATAAAGCATTCCAGTCCGACACTCGAAATGTCTCGTGCGAGATGCCTCCCGCATGTAGGCTAAGCCTTTCGTGCCTGTGCCGCAGAGCTGAGTCGTAACATCGTGTGCGTATGGGACGAGACCAATGATTAGGGGAAGCATGCGCGTGTATGGTTGCACGGGACCGTCCAGATTGTGTCTTGGGATGGTGATCGTCCTGCTCACGCTAGCCGTGCCTCCTACCAGAGGAGAAGAGTTGCCGGACGATATTCTCGAATTGACTCAACAGATGGTCGAACGGGAGCGAGTCGGAGACTATGCCGCAGCCGTGACGTCGGCGCACAAGGCCCTGACCATAGCGGAGGAAGCTCTTGGCCCGGAGGCGTCAGAGGTTGCAATCTACAGCGACTATTTGGGAATGCTCCACCTCAGAGTCGGCCATACACCAGCCGCAGCAGGGTTGTTCCTGAGGGCGCTGGCCATCAGAGAACAGGTATTGGGAGCCGATCATCTGGTGGTGGCCATCACGCTGAGACACCTGGCTGAAACATACAGGCGATCAGGAGAGGCAGCGAAAGCCGTGATCATGTTGGAGCGCGCATTGGCAATCGATGAACAAGCGTTCGGCGTAGACCACGCGTTTCTTGCCACGACACTGCAGCGCTTGGGCCTGATCTTTCTCAACGAGGGCCGGTATGCTGAAAGCGAGCCGCTTCTTCTACGAGCCCTGCACCTTCAGGATGACGTCGATGGAGTGCCTCATCCGCGTATTGCAACGACGCTGGAGTATTATGCGAGGCTTCTGCGTGAAACGGATCGACGTGATGCAGCCATTCACACAGAGACACGGATACAGGGTATGCATACGGCAAACATGAAGTGAGCTCCCTGCCCCGCATATGTTGGATGATAAAGCCTGATCCCGCTTCTTCTCAGGGACGATCAAGGTTTCGGCGGTTCGATCCCCGGCTTGCGGCAATTGGACCCACCCGCCATCGTGTAAGCCTGGTATTCCCTGCGGCGCGTGCTCCAATCGACCCATGCCCCGACGTGCTCAGAGGCAGCATGGTCGGCGCTGAGCCAGTTGAGACGTTCGGCCGAATTGTGGAAGTTGATGCCAACGGGATCGCGGGAGGGCATGCCCATGACATCCCGCTCGCGCTGACTGCATGCGCCGATGTCATTGCCTTCACCGCGCAGCCAGCGGTTCCATCTGCCGTCTTCAGGATGACCACGGGCTTGCGTGTACGTCTCGTGCCCCATTCGTTGTCACATCAGGGGGCAGCCACCGTCACGGATGGCTCGGGGAACTTCTCCCGTTCAGGGTCAAGACACGGGCATATTCAACTGTGTTCGGTCGACGTGGTCCATTGCTGTGTAGTGAGGTGAGGCGGCGGGAAGAGCGAATGGCCTATCGCTGATGGCAAAAAAGAGCTGGTCTGGCTCGTCGAGCTCCACCAACCAGAATGACCAGATAGACGAGATCAATCAGAGGGGCCAGTCGAGTCCGATCCACGCCACGCGCGGAGAAAGGGCTCCGGCATCTTTTTCTCTTTAGATCGCGAATGAAAGATTTCTCAAGCAACCACCCCGAACAAGGCCCCGACTCCAGCGGTCAACGCCATGGCCAGGGCGCCCCAAAAGGTCATCCGCACGGCAGCCGTTAAGACGGAAGCGCCGCCGGTGCGTGCAGCGAGGGAGCCTAAGAGCGAGAGGAACAAGAGTGAGCTGCTGGAAACAGCCCACATGAGCGTAGCCGCCGGCACCAACAGGACAATCACGAGGGGCAGGGCGGCGCCAACTGAAAACATGACGGCGGATGCCAAGGCGGCTTGAACCGGTTTGGCCGTCGATGTATCGGATATACCCAGCTCTTCACGTGCATGGGCGCCCAGTGCATCATGCTCCATCAGCTGGGTTGCGACGTTGGAGGCGAGTCCTGTATCAAGCCCACGCTTAACGTAAATCGCGGTCATTTCCCTCTGCTCTTGCTTGGGGTGATCCGCCAGCTCTTGACGCTCCCGGTCCAGGTCGGCGCGTTCGGTGTCCGCTTGCGAACTCACCGACACATACTCGCCTGCCGCCATCGACATCGCACCAGCCACGAGCCCGGCGACGCCCGCAATCACAATACTCTTCGAACTTCCACCCGCTGCAGCCACGCCTAAGACGAGGCTTGCAGTAGACACGATACCGTCATTTGCGCCAAGAACAGCCGCACGGAGCCATCCGATGCGATGCGTCCTATGTCGTTCATTGTGTGGCATAGCGGCGCATAATGACTAAATCTGTTGCGGTCTAGCTCTGTAGGGTGCCAAGGCAGCCTCTGTCATCTGCTGTTCTGCAGTGTACTGCAGGGCTGGAGACGAATCCATAACCCCCTGGAGACGCGATGGGAGCCAGCTGTGAGGGGCTGGATGAGCGATCTATAGATCCGTAATCACATGAACCAAAGAGCCAAATAAACCGGAGAGACAAGAGGAGATTGCTCACGGCCACGTGTCGAACATGGCTCCCGGCGCACGCGTATTCCTGTGCTTACCTCATCACCACGGTTTGTGTAATGGTAAATATCCCTACACCTCTGGTGATTCGTATCTGCCCTGTGCGGTTCAACCGAGACACTTCGAGAAAGAGTTCGTTCCAGGTGAATCCCGGATAGCGAGTCACCAAGGCCTCGAACTCACATTCCGGGGAGCGTTGGAGGAATTCGAGAACCCGGTCCATAATGGGCTTTGGCTGTGACATCAGGATTCCTCCTTGCGGATAGCTGCGTGCGGGTGAAGTGACTTCTGGCTCAGATTGTTCCTGAGGACCAGATTGCCGGCGTCTGAAGCGTTGGCTGACCGGCATTTTCATGAGAGGACTCACGGCGGCAGTCAACGAGGTAGACACGTCGTGTGTCTTCATACTGTGCCCCATGATGGATGAGATCAAGGGGTATGTTTTGGATGTTCCAGGAGACTAGGACGCGATCGTCCATCTAGGCTAGGGCCACGCGCCGGGAACTGCTCCACTGCCGATCCGATTCGTCCGTTCGACATGGACTTAATCTCACCGGGCGAGTGAGCAGTATTGATCAGACGAGATCTGCCAGATTGAGCCACTATGTATCCAGGATTTCATCCATGTCTAATGGGAGGTGTATTGTGAAACAGGTATCTCTGGCGCTGACTGTCATTCTTGCGGGTCTTGCCATCACCGTCGTGTCTTGTGATGCTGACAAGCCGCATGCGCCCGCGGCCAAGACCGGCACGACTGCGACTGCCCCCATGTCTGACGGGGCTCTCTTGTCTGCGGTCGGGTCGCCTGGCCAAGCGGACAATGACGAAGGAGTGAGTCAATACAAGCAGGGCCATATGGATGTTGCGACCGATCGGTTTCAGAAAGCGCTCAAGTCCGATCCGAAGTCGGCGGAAGCCCAGTATAATTTGGGCCTCAGCTTCGACAAGATGGGAAAACACGATGAGGCGACTGCTGCCTTCAAGCAGGCCGTAGTACTGGCTCCTGAGAATCCAGCGATCAAGGATTCTCCGATTCTCAAAAAACACCTCGGTACATAGATCGGTCGAATAGAGCGTTGATGGGGAGAAGGACTCGCAGGCGCCGACTCAGCGCTATCGAGTAGACCATTGGGAGGCGGGCAAGAAGATTTGCCTGCCTCGTTGTCCTCGCAAGGATCTCAATAGAAGAAGGAGGCACGTTATGGCCGAAAAGTCATGTGCGAATCCGCGCTGCACCTGTCAGGCAGAGCCGGGCAAGGAGTTTTGTTCGGCTAATTGCCGAGAGCAAAAATCCGGCGTTCCCTGTTCCTGTCCCCACAAGGGATGCGGAGTAAAGCCCCAATAAGTCGAGCCCACACAGGGCCTGCAATATTTCACAGAGGATGAGGTGAGTATGTCGTGGCTACCATACAAATGCGGCAGGAGGCCTCATGCCCTTTCTTCCGAGAGGTGCCATGTGAATGTGCCTCGACTTATGGTCATTGCCCTGTTGAGCTTTCTTCCGGCAGTAGTAGTCTCCGCCGTCGGATTTCCGCCGGTGAAGGCGGCGAGCGGTAGTGAGCCAGCTTCTGGCAGCCCTGCTCAGAAGCCCTTGGAGTCCGTTACACCTTCCATTCCTCCCTCCCAGATCGATCCGGGTATCCAACATGTTCCAGAGAAACTGGGGGATCCCCGCGCCGCGGTGAAGCCACCCAACATCGATCCGGGCATCTCGAAGAATCCTGACGTGGCGCCTCCTACAGCGAAGGGTATCAATCCACCCGGAAGTACACCGCCGGAAAAGCCGGATGTCCGGTGAGGAATGGAGTGAGCCCACACGAGGGGCACCAGGCCCACGGTGGAGATAGGGCCGTGCCCCTCGGATGATTTTCTGATATCCCCCGTAGGTCTCCTGAGTAAATGCTCAAGCCCTTGTGCGATTAGAACTGGCGATGGGATATGGTGATATCGATGTCGGTTCACGCGGGTCCTTTGGTGAGAGATTTCCCCGTTGTCTGCGTCGGCGGTTCGGCCGGTGGCCTCGACGCCTATATTCGTCTCCTGCAAAATCTTCCGGCCGACATGGGTGTGGCGATCGTCATCGTGAATCACATCACAAGCATGCAGACCCATCTGCATGAGGTGCTTCCTCGCTTCACAACGATGCCGGTCGATCTCATTACGGATAGTTTGCTGATCGAACCGAATCATATCTTCATCATCCCTGAAAATCGTGACCTGCATGTTCTGAATGGAGAGTTCCGTCTCAAGCCGATATCCAAGCCTCGGGGCTGGCCTGATGTGATTGCGGTGTTCCTCCGCTCCCTGACCCAGTACTGGGACGGCAAGCTGATTGCCGTGATCGTCTCTGGCTATGATGGCGACGGGGCGGCGGCACTGTGCGGCATCAAGGAAATGGGCGGGACTACCATTGCGCAGAAGCTGAGTACGGCGAGTCAGCCGGACATGCCGGAGAGCGCCATCGCGAGCGGGTGCATCGATTTTGTCCTGTCGCCGGAAGATATCGCCAAGAAAATTGTCCAAGTTGCGCGCGCTGAATCGTAAGCAATCGACTCCTTGCGCGCCAGCCAGTTGAGCTGCATGCGGCAATCTTGAGCATTCCGTAACGGTAAATTTCGGTTCCGGTGGGCTGTGGTGCGCCTCATGTTGCCGGACCAGCCGCACTTGGCGATGCTTCCTCGACCATGACGAATCAATCTGAGCATCCAACGGTATTTCAGGCCAGTCAGTTCGCACACATTGCCCTCCTGGCCGGGGCACTGCTCCTCGCACGCCCGCGTACCCATATCCTCAATAGACGATAGGCGGCCGCTTATCATCGATGGCCAGCATCAGTCGGCGATGTTTCAGAGGCCGGTCAGGATCCCGAGTATAATGGGAGAAATCTTCCGAGACGTCAGTGCGCCGCAGTGGAACCGAGATGTGTTGTTTGATGTGCGGTACGCGAGTCTCGAGAGAGAGGTCCACTAATTCGTCAGTGCAACCGGTCACC